>NZ_JAFMHR010000083.1 GCF_017854415.1 Yoonia sp.
CGCCCGGCTGCACCAGTTCGTCACCGGTAGCGATAATTGCAACCACGGGACGACGGGTGACTTGGAGCGTTGGTACATTCATCGCTGCAAAAAGCGCGATGTCAGAGGGTCGCAAAGCGCGGGGTGCCGTGATTTGATCGCCCCGTTTGAAGTCCGCTCCAGCGGGACGCACGTAGGGTTGATCGTTGCCGCTGTCATCAAGAGTAATCATATCGCCATCGCGTGTGACGTTTTCTTGGATGATCACATGGTCCGTGCCTGTGGGCAGTGGGGCGCCTGTAAAAATACGCACGGCTTGTTCTGGTCCGACGGTGCCATCCCAGCGGTGCCCTGCGGCCGCTTCGCCAATGACAGAAAACGTTTTGCCCAATGAAATCGATGTGCCCGAAACGGCATAGCCGTCCATAGCAGACGCCGCAAAAGGCGGCTGATCACGGGTAGCGGTAACCCTTTCAGCCAAGACGCGGCCATTGGCCTTTTGTAATGGGACAGTTTCGGATTCTAGCACCGACACCAGCGCAAAGAGGTCGGCAAGTGCTTGATCAACCGTGATCATGGGTTCGTAAACCGACCCGATTTGCCACCTTCTTTGAATGTCAGCCGCACGCCGCTGATTTCCATGTCTTTTTGGACCGCCTTGACCATGTCATAGACCGTCAATGCGGCGGTGCTCACGGCTGTCAGCGCTTCCATTTCGACGCCTGTTTGACCGCCTGTTTTGACGGTAGCGGTGATGCGAATGCCTGGCAAAGTGGCGTCCGGTGTCAATTCCAAAGCAACCTTGGTGATCGGCAGTGGATGGCAAAGCGGGATTAATTCCGCGGTTTTCTTGGCCCCCATGATACCAGCGATGCGAGCGATGCCCAGTACATCGCCTTTGTCGGCGCGCCCTTCGGTGATGAGTGCAAGGGTGTCTGCGGTCATCTTGATATGACCTTGCGCAATTGCAGTGCGTGATGTCACTGGCTTATCAGAGACATCAACCATATGCGCGCGGCCTTCGCCGTCAAAATGCGATAGGCCAGCCATTACATGATCCCCCCAGCGGGATTAGCCAGCAGGCGGCGGGTGGCTGCGGCAACATCATCTTGGCGCATCAGGCTTTCGCCAATCAAGAAACTGCGCGCACCGTATCTGGACATATCGGCCAGCTCTTCGGGTGTGTTCAGTCCGCTTTCACAGACGATCATGCGGTCTGCCGGCACCAATTTTGACAGGGTGCGGGTCGTATCCAGCGTGGTTTCAAATGTTTTGAGATTGCGGTTGTTGATCCCCATTAGCGGGGATTTCAGCGCGCAGGCCCGTTCAAGTTCGGCGGCGTCATGCACTTCTAACAGCACATCCATGCCCCATTCGGTTGCGGCTTCTTCAAGGTCTTGGGCCTGCGCGTCGCTGACGCTAGCGAGGATGATCAGGATGCAATCGGCATGCAGGGCGCGGGCCTCGGCCACTTGATAGGTGTCGTACATAAAGTCTTTACGCAGCGCAGGCAGATCTACCGCTGCGCGTGCTGCGGTCAAATAGCTGTCATCGCCCTGAAAAGAAGGTGCATCTGTCAATACGGACAGGCACGTCGCCCCACCTTCGGCATAGGCTTGGGCCAACGCGGGTGGGTCGAAATCGGCGCGGATCAGTCCTTTTGAAGGGCTGGCCTTTTTGATCTCGGCAATAAGGCCATACCCTTCGCGGGCGGCATCTGCCAATTTTTTGGCAAACCCGCGAACGGGTGGGGCGTCTTTTGCGCGTGCTTCGACCTCGGTCAGTGGCACCGCAGCTTTGCGTGCAGCTACTTCTGCGAGTTTGTATGTTTTAATCTTTTCGAGGATATCACTCATGACACTGCCTAGCTGGTGGGTCGTTGGTGTTGATCAATAAGCCAGTGGCACCATTTTGAAAATGGGTGGGGGCCGAAAAATCTATGTTGTAAGGTCAATCTGCGTGATCATGCAGCTGACGTGATCCGGGCCAATGTCTCAAGTGCTTTCTTGGCTTTGCCACTGTCGATGCTTTCGCGGGCCAATTCCACACCATCCTTCAAAGTCTCGACTTTGTCTGCAACGATCAATGCGGCGGCTGCATTCAACAGCACTGCGTCGCGGTATGCCCCTTGCTCACCTTCCAGCAAAGCCATCAGCGCGACCGCGTTCTCTTGCGGTGTGCCGCCCAGAATATCACGAAAATTATGGACAGGCAGGCCTGCATCCTCGGGGTGGATTTCACGTGATCTGATCTTGCCGTTCTCAAGCGCGGCAACGGCTGTCGGACCGCAGATCGTGATCTCGTCGGTGCCGTCACTGCCATGGACCAGCCAAGCCTTTTCGGTTCCAAGCTGTTGCAGGGTTTCTGCCATCGGGTGGATCAGGTCAGGCGCGAACGCACCCGTCAACTGACGCTTTACACCAGCCGGATTAGTCAATGGTCCCAATATGTTAAAGATCGTTTTTGATCCCAATTCAACACGAACGGGCCCCACATGCTTCATCGCGGGGTGGTGCATTGGTGCCATCATAAATCCGATACCGGCCTCTGCAATAGCGCGCTCAACAACCTCTGGGCCGACCATGACGTTGATGCCAAGTTCGCCTTGCACGTCAGCGGTGCCTGACTTGGACGACAGATTGCGGTTGCCGTGTTTGGCGACGGGTACACCAGCGCCGGCGACCACAAATGCCGTTGCGGTGGAAATGTTCAGCGTATGTTTGCCATCACCGCCAGTGCCGACGATATCCATCGCACCTTCGGGGGCTTTTACGGGAATACAATGCGCGCGCATCACAGCCGCAGCGGCTGCATATTCTGAAACAGATTCGCCCCGCGCCCGCAGGGCCATCAAGAACCCGCCAATTTGGGCAGGGGTGGCAGCACCTTCGAACAGATAACCAAACGCTTCTTCGGCTTGCGACCGCGACAGCGGCCCTTCGGAGGCAGCGTAAATCAGCGGCTTCATTGCATCACTCATGCGGACACCTTTGCCATTTTTAGGAAGTTCTGCAGGAGCTGGTGCCCATGCTCAGACCGGATACTTTCAGGATGGAACTGGACCCCGTGGATTGGCAACTCGCGATGTTGCAGTCCCATGATTGTACCATCTTCCAGCTCGGCCGTGATTTCGAGGCAATCGGGCAGGGTTTCGCGTTCGACGATCAAGGAATGATAGCGGGTTGCATCGAACGGGGAGGGCAGTCCGGCGAACAGGCCTTTGCCGCCATGTTTCATGACGCCCATTTTGCCGTGCACGATCTCATGACAGCGTACAACATTGCCGCCAAAGGCTTCTCCGATGGCCTGATGACCTAGGCACACGCCCATAAGTGGCATTTTAGTCTCAGCCGCGGCATGGACCAATGCCAGACAAATCCCAGCTTGGGCGGGATCACACGGCCCCGGCGACAGCATAATCGCATCAGGGCGCATCGCCATTGCCTCTTGCACATTAAGCGCATCGTTGCGTTTGACGACAACCTCTGCACCCAGTTCACCGAGGTAGTGAACAAGGTTATATGTAAAGCTGTCGTAGTTATCGATCAAAAGCAGCATGGTAAAATCCCGCGCATGTAGAAAAAAGGCTACCTAAACACCCCAAGTGGACGGTATAAGCCCTGCTATACATGGGCCGGGACATAGATGGGCGTCAAGGTCGAACTAAAGGATTTAGGCAAGATGCGTGCAAGCATAACAGGCGGTTTCTGGGCTTTGATACTGGGCGGGGCAGGTGTTGCTACCGTTTCGATTATGGCAGGGCCGCCTGAAAGCACATCAGGAGTGGTGGCACCGGACGTCGCAATAGCGATGCCGGCGGTGGATGAACCTGAACCTGTTGCAGTTGAAGCCGAAGAAACTGTTGTCGTAGCCGCAGTTGAGCCAGCGCCTGAAACAGCCATAGAAACGGTAGTCGAGCCCACGATGGAGGCACCAGAGGCGGTCGTTGAACCAGTTGTAGCAGCGATGGCAGAAGCCACGAATGTGCCCGATACATCAACCACTGCACCTGATCTAGATGTGGCGCTTGCGGCACCTGCAGATGATGCGGCACCGGCCACACCGGCTGCATCACAGTCGCCTATGACAGGGCTTCTTGAAGCCGGTGAATTGCAGGAACCTGATGCGCCTGATGCACTTGTTGTAGACACGCAGTCCGCTACACCTGCGCCAGTCGCATTGGCGCAAGCCACTGAAACGGTAATTGAAACTGTGCAGGAAGCTGAGGTCGCACCTGCGACGGTTCCCGCTGCCACAGCTCCTGCGCCTCAAGCGACGCCCGCAGCTGCGACACAAACAGCGCAAGCTTCGCAAAGTGTATCGACACCGCGTACCGCTCCGGTCGCGCCGACCCGTGTGCAGGCTGATGGTGGCAGTGATGTCGCATTGGATGAAGGCGCAGTTGAAGATGTCACCACCGAAGACGCGAGAACACCGAATTCAGTGCCCGCAGACAATTTGTCACCGGACGCACCAGCTGTTCTGCGTTTTGCGGCCGCCTTTGATAACCCCGAAGGTCTGCCGGTTGTAGCTGTTGTCCTTTTGGACGACGGCACGCTCACCGATGGTCCAGCGCAGGTTTTACAAAGCGGGATCGTCGCGACGGTTGCAATCAACGCATTGATGGATGACGCGACACTCTGGGCCGAAGCCTACCGCGAGGCGGGCGCAGAAGTGGCAATGCAAGTGCCATTACCAGATCGGGCAACGCCAAGCGACGTTGAAGTTGCCTTTGCCGCAGCCCTCGAGATTTTGCCGGAAGCGGGATTGTTGTTTTCTGACGGAACTGGCGTGTTGCGCAACGACCGCTTGGCTGCAGCGCAGGTCATGCAGATACTTGCCTCTGAAGGGCGCGGATTGGTGACAATCCAACAGGGTCTGGGGTCATTGATACGCGCCGCAGAACGCGCCGAAGTGCGCGTTGCTACAGTGTCGCGCGATGTCGACGGGGCAGGTGAAAGCAATAGCGCGATCCTGCGTGCTCTTGATCAGGCGGCGTTCCGTGCGCGCCAATCTGGTGGTGCTGTTATCGTGGCACGCCTTAAGCCGCGCACAATGGATGTTTTGAGTATTTGGGCCCGCGATGCCGCTAGCGATGGTATTTTGATGGGGCCGGTGTCAGCCCTCATCGTGGATCGCAGTGAATTCTTGGTCGAAGAGCCTGTCGAGGGCGAAGATGCAACCGCCGAAGGTGGTTCAGAACTGCCGACTATTTCACAGTAAGCGGCGGTTAATTCCCACTGTCACGGAACATCGTCGCATCGGCTGCAGCTTTGCGGATTGCGTTCGATTTGTGCACAGTTTCCTGGTATTCTGCTTCGGGATCGCTGTCGTAGACAACACCACCACCCGCCTGAATATAGAGCTTTTCATCCTGCAAAACGGCTGTGCGTAGAGCGATGCACATATCCATATCGCCATTGGCGCTAAAATAACCGCAACCACCGCCGTAGACGCCGCGCTTTTCAGGCTCCAACTCGTCGATAATCTCCATCGCACGGACTTTTGGCGCGCCCGAAACAGTACCGGCGGGCATGCCGGCAAAAAACGCACTAAGCGCGTCTTGATCATCGGCCAATTCACCCACGACGTTTGAGACGATATGCATCACATGGCTGTAGCGTTCGACGATGAATTGCTCGGTTGGGCGCACTGTGCCGATCTTGCTGACTTTGCCGGTGTCGTTGCGGCCAAGGTCCAGCAGCATCAAATGCTCTGCCAGTTCTTTTTGATCGGCCATCAGATCGGCTTCGTTTGCGTTGTCTTCTTCAGGGGTAGCACCGCGCGGGCGGGTGCCTGCGATCGGGCGGATTGTGACCTCAGAGCCGAATACACGCACAAGAATCTCTGGGCTGGCCCCGATCACCTGAAAGCCGCCAAAGTTGAAAAAGAACATAAACGGGGACGGGTTTGTCCGCCGTAGCGAACGATAAAGCGCAAATGGCGGCTCGCGGAATTCTTGCGTCCAACGCTGTGACGGAACGACCTGAAAGATGTCACCGGCTTTGATATAGTCTTTGGCTTTTTCGACCGCGGCCAGATAGGCGGCATGGGCGAAATTTGAGACGGGTGCGGCAACGGAGGCCGGATCGGAAAGATTGCGCGCCGCACTTGGCATTGGCCGCTCGAGTGCGCGTTGCGCGTCCATGACCCGTTCGGCAGCTTGGGCATAAGCGGCACGGGCGGTTAGCCCTGTGTTGACGTATGCAGGGGCCACGAGAATCACATCGCCTTTGACACCGTCCAGCACGGCCACCACTGAAGGCCGCAGCATCATCGCATCGGGCAGGCCAAGCGGATCAGGGTTCACGTCCGGCAGATGTTCGATCAGGCGGATCATGTCATAGCCCAAATACCCGAACAGCCCCGCAGAGGCGGCAGGCAGACCGTCGGGCAGGTCGATGCGGCTTTCGGCCAAAAGTGCACGCAGGGCCGTCAGCGGATCTTGATCCATTGCCACAAAATCAGCGTCATCAAAACGCGCGTTGCGGTTAACCCGTGACGTGGTTCCGCGGCAGTCCCAGATCAGATCGGGGTTCATGCCCACGATAGAATAGCGCCCGCGCACTTCGCCGCCGGTCACACTTTCCAGCATAAAGGCGTTCTTGCCCGCGCCAGATAGCTTCAGCATCAACGACACAGGTGTGTCGAGGTCTGCGGCTATACGGGTATAAACGACTTGGTTTGCGCCCGCGTCATAGGCTTTGGCAAACGTGTCGTAGTCGGGCAAAAGCGCCATATTTCAGCCTATTGGAACTGTGCGTTGACCGCGTTGATCGTCGCTTGATTGATGTCAGTGTCGGTGCGTTGCTGCAAAGAAGTCGCGTAAGCTTCGAACATATCTTGTGCGATGCCCGCCGCCGCATTTTCAGCCAAAGCGGTACGCTGTGCAATCACGGACAGATCAGTCAGATCAGGTGCCGCGATATCATCCAGACGCACAATTAATGCGCGGTCTCCGGCAGCAATTACGCGGACTTCTCCGACAGTCATTTCAAAAAGTTGCACGTTGAAATTAGGTGGCGTGCCTTCAACAAAGCTCCGGCGGGTTAGACCTTCTTCGGTCAGCGCATCAAGGCCGAGGTCCTCAAAAGACGTAAGCGGAAGGATGCCGTCTGCGATTTCTTGGGCTGTCGTCATCACGGCCTGTTGCCGCGCTTGGACTTGCCAAGCGGCAATCACTTCGTCGCGGACGTCATCAAGCGGGCGCAAAGTAGGCGGGGTAACGCTATCAAGGGTCAATGCAAAGATCCCGCCATCTGCCAAATCAAAAATTTCAGCAAACTGGCCTTCTTGGACCTCAGCGGCTTCGCGGCGGAAAGCATCATAGGCGGCGATGCCCTCAAACATATCTGCTGTCCATGACATCGTGCCCAGTTCCATGTCGGTGCGATCCGCCAGATCAGCCATGGTCGCCCCGCCTGCAATCAAATCGACAATCGGGTTGGCATTGTCGTTGATATATTCGCGTGCAGCCTCTGCTGCCAATTCGTCACGCAGCTGTTCTGTTGCATCATCAAGTGTGGTTTCTTGTGCGGCAAGCACAGCGTTCATGCGAAAAAGCGCCGGGCCAAGGGATGTGTTGAAAGGGCCGACAACTTCGCCCGGTTCCGCTGCAAAAACAGCATCACCTGCGGCGCCGAGTGTTTCTAGGTCTACATCGCCAAGGTCGATATCGGTCAGTGCCAAGCCGCGCTCTGCGACCAAGTCTTCGAATGTGGCTTCGCCTGCAGCAACTTGCGCCAACGCTGCCGTTGCACGGGTTTCATCCAGATAAACCAGACGTTCCACCAAACGGCGTTCTGGTTGGACAAATTGGGCGATACGTTCTTGGTAAAGCTGTGCGATCGCCGCGTCTGACACCACCATGTTATCGATGATCATGTTCGGGATAAGCCAAGCATAGGTGATTTCGCGGGTTTCCGGGGCGGTAAAGGCATCGGGATTTGCGTCATAATAAGCCTGCTGGTCTGCCTGTGTGGCACCCGCAATTGGCGCGGTGAGCGCTTCAGGGCCAACTGTCGCCCACGTCATTGCGCGGACTTCGCTGATGTATTGCACCAATGCGTCAGCGTAGGCATCCGCCTCGGGTAGGCCACTGACGACGGCACCTTGCAACAATGTGCGCGCGACTTCTTCGCGAATACCTGTTTCGAATTCAGCAGCAGTTTGACCTGACTGCTGCAAGGCCAAGCGGTACGTTTCGCGGTTAAATCCACCAGCGCCTTGGAAAGAAGGGATTGCCTGCAGGCGCTCGAAGACGCGTGCGTCGCCCACAGAGATGCCAAGTTCATCGGCTTCATTATCAAGCGTGCGCAGTAAGACGACTTGGTTCAGCGCCACTTGATCCAGTCCAAAGGACTGCGCTTGCTGAAAGGTGATCTGTTGGCCGACTTGTGCGGAAAATGCGCGAATTTGTTCGTTCAGGGCCCGTTGGTATGACGTGACCGTGACCTCTTTGTCGCCCACGGTGCCGATGGTGCGTACAGTCCCGTTAAGGCCGCCACTGCCAAAGCCTGCCAGACCTACCAAAAGTACACCCACTATGATCCATGCACCGTATCGTTTATTGCTTTTTTTCGCCATTTTGCCGAACGCTCCACCCGCTGATTGGCGCATGAATAAGGGCAGGGATGCAGGGGCGCAAGGGTCAGAGCGACAGTGATGACAGCCTGTTGAAAAGGGTCGCCACGCCAGCGCGGTCAATGTTGGCAAAAGCAATGCGCAATTGGCGTTCGCCGCCGGGTACATCGTTGGGCATAAACATTGTCCCAGGCAAAAGCAGAACACCTGCTTCCTTTACTAAAAGCCGAGCCAAATCAGTCGATGACATTGCAAAGGGATGTTGGACATAAGCAAAATAAGCGCCGCACCCGAGTAGTTTCCAGCCTTTGTCTTCGAGTAGATGGAAATTTTCGGTAATCGCTGCACGCCGATCAAGAATTTCAAGCCGCTCGCCTGCCAGCCATTCGCCAAGGTTCTGCATTCCCCAAAGCGCTGCGCGTTGGCCCAGTTGATTTGGACAGATCGTGACAGTGTCTAGAAACTTCTCAATTTCGGCCAAACGGGCTGTGCCAGCGATGACCGCGCCGACGCGGTGTCCCGTCAGGCGGTAGGCTTTGGAAAAGGAATAAAGCTGGATCAGCGTGTCGTCCCAATGCGGATCAGCGAACAGGTCGTGGGGCGCGCCGCTGCGGCTGTCAAAGTCGCGATAGGTTTCATCAACGATCAAGGCGATACCAAGCTTGCGTGCCAGGTCCATGAAAGAACGCAAGGTTTCGCCGGGGTATTCAACGCCGCAAGGGTTGTTGGGGCTGACCAATGCAATTGCGCGGGTGCGCGGCGTGATGAGTTTTGCGGCATCTTCTACGCTAGGTATCATGCCATCACCGGCGCGCAGTGGTACGGTTTTCACACCCGACATGTCCATCCACATGCGGTGGTTGAAGTAGTAGGGGACAGGGATGATGACCTCATCACCTTCAGCGCAAAGCGTCGCAATTGCAGCCGCAAATGCTTGGTTGCAACCTGACGTGATTGCGACCTGATCTGGTGTCACTGTGCCGCCATACCCGGCAGACCATTGTTGTGCGACTTCGGCGCGCAAAGCTGGCAGGCCAAGAACAGGGCCGTATAAATGTGCCTCTGGGACGTTGATGACAATGTCGGCCATCGCCTCGCGCAGTGGGGCGGGCGGGGGATCAACGGGGGCGGCCTGGCTGACGTTCAATAGCGGGCGGTCGCTCGGATGTATCACACCGTCCAGCCACCGCCGCGCCTCCATTACTGGCGGTGCGAAAGTCGTGGCTGTGCGGGGCAGGGTCATGAGAGTTTCCCAAATGAGCGGCTGCGCCGCAATTTATGATTATATGCCTCCGGCGGGGATATTTACGCTCGGAAGAACGAGGGCATTAGTCTTTGCCGCGGTAGGGTTCGACGTATTGTAGCGCCATATCCCACGGAAAGAATATCCATGTGTCTTGGCTGACTTCGGTGATGAACGTGTCAACCTGAGGCCGACCTTTTGGTTTTGCATAGACCGTCGCAAAATGCGCGTTTGGATAGCGTGCACGAACCAATTCGAGCGTTTTGCCACTATCGACCAGATCGTCGATGATCAAAATACCTGTGCCATCACCCATCAGTTCGGCATCGGGTGCTTTGAGGATTTTCGCCTCTGACTGGTCTTGATGATCGTAGCTTTTGACGCTGACGGTATCCACAGTGCGGATATCCAATTCGCGCGCCGCGATCATTGCAGGGGCCATGCCGCCACGGGTGATCGCCACAACAGCACGCCATGCGCCATCATCGGGGCCTTTGCCATCAAGCCGCCATGCCAAGGCGCGGCTGTCGCGGTGGATTTGATCCCAGCTGATGTGGAACCCTTTTTCATGCGGCAAGCGATCAGTCATGTCGGGATCCTATTCTTTGGTAATATCAGGTGCGTCGACGGCTTTCATGCCAACAACATGATAGCCCGCATCCACATGTAGAACTTCGCCAGTCACGGCGCTACCAAGGTCGGACAACAGGTAAAGTGCTGATTTTCCGACTTCTTCTTGTGTGACAGTTCGGCGCAGGGGCGAGTTATATTCGTTCCATTTCATGATCAAACGGAAGTCGCCGATGCCTGACGCCGCAAGCGTTTTGATCGTGCCTGCGCTGATCGCATTGACGCGGATATTGTCCTTGCCCAAATCCTCGGCCAGATAGCGCACTGACGCCTCTAGTGCGGCTTTGGCCACGCCCATGACGTTATAATGCGGCATAACTTTTTCAGCGCCGTAGTAAGTGAGCGTGAGGCAAGAGCCCCCTTCGGTCATCATCTTTTCAGCGCGTTGCACAACGGCCGTGAATGAGTACACCGAGATATCCATCGTTGTGACAAAGTTGCTGCGCGTGGTGTCGACATAGCGCCCGCGCAATTCATTTTTATCTGAAAAACCAATAGCATGAACGATGAAGTCCAACTTGCCCCAAGTCGCCTCGAGAGAGGTGAAAAGGTCATCGATTGATTGCTCGTCGCCTACATCGCAAGGCAACACAATGTCAGACCCGACTGACGCGGCCAAAGGCCCGACGCGTTTCTTAAGCGCATCGCCTTGGTAGGAAAATGCCAGCTCTGCACCGGCGTCGGCACAGGCTTTGGCGATACCCCAAGCAATCGACTTATCATTGGCGAGGCCCATTATCAGGCCCCGTTTGCCTTGCATCAATTGTGATGTCATCGCTGCTATCCTTTTTGCATATCGCTGCTTTGCTTATAAATCGTTTAGGCGATTGCGACCAAGCGGGCAAGGCTCTGAACAATGGTGTAAAAAGGTTGCTAGTGTAGCGGTTTAGGCCTACCGTGAAATTGGGGGCGATAAGTTTAGGGATCAGCAATGTCTGACCGTACCGGTATTTTCGCGGGCCCAGATCCGTTTGTGATTGCGCAGCAGTGGTTGGCGGACGCGACCAAGACAGAGGTCAATGACCCTAACGCGATCGCTTTGTCGACAGTTGATGCCGGCGGGCTGCCGAATGTCCGCATGGTCCTGCTCAAGGACATAGAGGCAGATGCCTTTGTATTTTATACCAATTACCAAAGCCGAAAGGGTCAAGAGTTGGCCCAATCAGGCAAAGCTGCCTTTGTTCTGCATTGGAAATCCTTGGCACGGCAGATCAGGGTTCGCGGCACTGTTACCAAAGAAGATGGAAAAATTGCTGATAATTACTATAAATCCCGTTCCCTTCAGAGCAAAATTGGTGCATGGGCTTCGCAACAATCGCAACCTTTGGCATCACGCGGGACGTTGATGGCAGATGTTGCAAAGTTAACAGTACAAAAAGGGGCGGACCCGGAACGGCCGCCTTTTTGGGGTGGTTTTCGTCTTGTTCCGTCTGAGATCGAGTTTTGGTCAGATGGACCATTTAGATTGCACGACCGGTTTCGGTGGTCGCGCGAGATTGTTAGTGAAAATTGGACCGTTACGCGATTGTCACCATGATTGTTCACTTTGTGTGGAGTCCAATCCGGTGCTACTGTAGCAGTCTAGGGGAAGCTTGCTTACGACGTTATTGAGATGCGGTGTAATTTAAAGGCCGCTTCTTTGAAGGAAGAAAGTATGGAAACGCACGACGCTGACGTACCACGTCAGGTGCAGGGACAAGTGAAATGGTTCGACCCGGGTAAAGGGTTCGGATTCGTTGTTGCGGAAGGTGGCGGGCCAGATATTTTGCTGCACGCCAACGTCTTGCGCAATTTTGGCCAAGGGTCGGTCGTAGACGGATCGTCAATTCAAATTCTAGTGCAGGACACGCAACGTGGCCTGCAAGCGGTCGAAGTTGTCTCGATCCTGCCGCCCGAAAGCGAAGACGGCATGCCGTTGCGCGATATGGTGGAATTTACTGCCGATGACATCGCCAATCGTCCGATTGAACCAGCACGCGTCAAATGGTTCGATAAAGGCAAAGGCTTTGGTTTTGCGAATGTTTTCGGCAATAACGACGATGTGTTTGTGCATGTTGAAGTTTTGCGTCGCTCTGGCCTGTCGGATCTGCAATCTGGTGAGGCCGTAGGCCTGCGCATGGTCGATGGCGAACGTGGCCGTATGGCGATTGAGATCATTGGCTGGGAGGCCGCGGTAAAGTGAAGCCCGCCATCGTTGTGTTTGGTCTTTGCGTCTCAGCAGCGCCTGCTTGGGCGGTTTGCGCAGATGACAAAGTCACAGTGGCGGGTGATTGGGGTCAAGCAAGCTTTTCCGTTGATGTGGCCGACGACAATGCGGAACGCGCCCAAGGTCTTATGTTTGTTGACAACATGCCCACGCTAACGGGTATGCTTTTTGTATATGATCGCCCGCAAAGCGTGAGCTTTTGGATGAAGAATACATTGATTCCCCTCGATATGTTATTCGTGGCCCCCGACGGCGAAGTTCTCAGAGTTCATGAAAATGCGATTCCGGGTGACCTGACCCCGATTCCGGGTGGGGATGGCATACAGATGGTTCTCGAGATCAATGGCGGCCTTTCGCGCCGTTTGGGCATTACCGAGGGGGATGTTTTGCAACACCCTAGCTTTGGTGCGGAAGCTATTTTGCCTTGTGGCGAAAAGACTGACGGTTAGGGGTTTTCAAATCATTTTGATAAAGCTAAAGACACGCCATGGTTCGGGGCGTAGCGCAGCCTGGTAGCGCATCTGTTTTGGGAACAGAGGGTCGGGAGTTCGAATCTCTCCACTCCGACCATTCCTCTCCCAAACCCTTAGTCATCAAGCTTTTCTAGCCTTATCTGCTGCATCCTGCCGGTTGCTGGCTATAGCGGAGTGATAGGGTGTTATCTGTTATGCGCGCTTGTGCAAAGCACGGCCATAATAAAGCCTGCGAAAGTCTTAATAGCTCACTAGCCAAATACAGCGCTTAACTTTTTCACAGTGGCGCGATATAAAGACATCAATCATCGCTTTCGCAAGAGGCGATTGGCAGTATTTCAGGGAATAATGGTAATGAGCAAAGCACGTATTTATCAGCCAGCAAAAACAGCCATGCAGTCTGGCCGTAATAAAATGAAAAAGTGGGTTCTTGATTTTGCCCGCTCATCGCGTGTTGGGCCTGAGCCGCTTATGGGGTGGCAGTCATCAGCTGATACAATGCGTCAGGTTAAGCTGTATTTTGATAGCGCCGATGATGCTGTTGCTTATGCTGAAAAGCACGCTCTGGATTATGTTGTTAATACGCCGCAAAAGCGGTCGCCAAAACCTAAGGCCTACGCCGATAATTTCGCGTATGACAGATCTGGGTCCTGGACACACTAGCCCACGATAACAGGCGGCAAGGCCAGCAACACTAAACTTGAATTTACAGACGTTTTTATTTCCTGTAAAAGCCAACGCAACGGTTCCGTAGCTCAACTGGATAGAGCAGCTGACTTCTAATCAGCAGGTTGGGGGTTCGAGTCCTCCCGGAATCGCCATTTTCTTTCCCCTATATTTGATATGTGCTGATTTGGGTTAGCTGATATGGCGTGGCGCTCTGAAAGAGTTTCAAACACCCTTTAAAAAAGTCGCCAGTTAAAACATGACAGCTAAAAAAAGCCCCACCGAAGGTAGGGCTTTCCTGAGATTAAATCTCTGCAACCACTGTTGCTAACGAAATGTCTCTGTGCTGAAGGAGCAGACTCATTAATCTCTAAGGCTTTTGTTGCAATAATCGCGCCAGATAGGCCTCATCACTCCTAAAACTGCCTTATTTGGCCCCAAAACGCTGTTCAGCGCGCCGCCTGACACCCCGTCTTACCCGCT
>NZ_JAFMHR010000084.1 GCF_017854415.1 Yoonia sp.
TCGTGAATCATGACGACAAACCAGCATCAAGGCAATTAATGGGTCCTGAGCCTAGGTCTTGCGATTTGGCCAGCCTCTGGTCGGCTCAAGCTGGGCATGCCCGATGACAAACCGGAGTTTTCGAATTTCTCTTGGTTTTCCATGATGTTCGGTGCCGGTATTGGTATCGGCATGCTGACCTTTGCGACCGCGGAACCGATGTATCACTGGGCGACAAACCCGTCGACGATTATGGGCGACACTGCCGGAAGCTCCGCTGAAAACGTACGTGCAGCATATGTCTGGTCGTTCACGCACTGGGGTTTAGCTGCTTGGGCATCATACGCAATTGTTGGTCTCTCATTAGGATATTTTTCCTATCGTCGTGGGCTTCCGTTGACGATCCGTTCAGGATTGACACCGTTGTTTGGCAAGTCACTGTCAGGACCCTTGGGGCACACAATTGACGTTGTCGCTGTTGTGGCGACCGTTTTGGGTGTTTCGCAGACATTGGGCTTTGGCGTAGAGCAGTTCATCTCTGGCCTTTACCGCATTGGTTTTGGCGAATGGCTTTATACAACTGACGCTGCGGGAGATCAGTCATCTTCGACGCTTGCGATCATTGTCGCGTTGATCATCATCATGGGTGCATCCACGTTGTCCGCACTTTCTGGCGTTGGTAAAGGCATCAAATGGTTGTCGAACATCAACATGGGGCTGAGCTTTTTCATCCTCGCGTTCTTCATCATCTTTGGGTCGACGTTCTTTGGTCTGACAGCACTGTTCTTGGGTATCTGGGATTATCTAATCTCTATTCCGGGCAACATCCTGACTGTTTGGTCTGCTGATGGCACGGAACAAGGTGATGCATTGGCCGGATGGCAGGGTGGTTGGACCATCTTCTATTGGGCTTGGTGGATTGCGTTTGCACCGTTCGTCGGTGTGTTCCTTGCGCGTATCTCGCGCGGCCGTACGGTCCGTGAATATGTGCTGGGTGCGTTGATCGTTCCTGCGGTCATGTGCTTTGTCTGGTTCGCACTTGTTGGTGGTACTGCCATCGATCTGGAACTGAATGGCAATGCAAATGGCGCAATCACAGGTGCCGGACAGGCGGATCAGCTGTTCGCGATGTTGGCGGTTATTCTTGACCCGACAATGGCGTGGATCATGTCCGTAATCGTTGTGATCTTGCTGCTGACCTACCTTGTGACGTCTGCTGACTCGGCTGTGTTGATCATCAACACAATCAATGCGGCTGGCGACGAAGGTCCAAAGGCCCGCCCACATATCCTGTTCTGGGGTGCGGCGTTGGCGTTTGTTGTGGGTGGTCTTATCATTGCCGGTGGCTTGGGTGCGATCCAGACCGCGATGGTTATTGGTGCGCTGCCGTTTAGTGTGGTGATGGTCTTGATGGGCATTGCCCTGATCAAGGGTATCTGGCGTGACAGCCGCCGCGAAGCGGCAGGTGTTGCGACAACCATTCCAGAGAGTGGCGTTCCAGCCGAGTAATCGGCCAAGTCTCGAAAAAACAAAGGCTCCGGTGCTTGCGCATCGGGGCCTTTTTCGTATTCCTAGCAGAATGAATTTAGATATCGCATGGGTGCGCGCCCAATTCCCCGCTTTTGATCAACCTTCCTTGCAAGGTCAGGCCTTCTTTGAGAACGCAGGCGGGTCCTATACCTGCCGCCATGTGATTGATCGACTTCACCGGTTTTATACCGAACGCAAAGTGCAGCCCTATGCACCTTATGATGCGTCGCGCATTGGTGGCGAAGAAATGGACGAAGCGCAGATACGTTTGGCTGCCATGTTGGGGGTCAAAACCCACGAGCTGTCGTTTGGTCCATCCACCACACAGAACGTCTATGTCTTAGCCCAAGCTGTCCGTCGCTGGATCAAGCCGGGTCAAAGCATTGTCGTCACAAACCAGGATCACGAGGCGAACAGCGGCCCTTGGCGCAGGTTGGCCGACGAGGGTGTGTCTGTTCTGGAGTGGCAGATTAATCCCGAGACGGGTGAGTTGCATTTGGATGATTTGGCTAAGTTGCTGGAGCAGGACGTTGCATTGGTATGCTTTCCGCATTGCTCGAATGTAGTGGGCGCGATCAATGATGTCGCTGCGATCACAGCACTTTCGAAATCTGCGGGTGCGCGGGTCTGTGTCGATGGTGTCAGCTATGCGCCGCACGGGTTTCCTGACGTCGGTGCATTGGGCCCGGATGTGTATTTGTTCAGCTCCTACAAAACCTATGGCCCGCATCAGGGAATCATGGTGATCCGCGAAGACTGGGGTTTCGAGTTGCCCAACCAAGGGCATCATTTCAACGGTGATATGCTTTACAAGCGGTTCACGCCTGCTGGTCCAGATCACGCACAAATTGCGGCCTCCGCAGGCATGGCTGACTATTTTGATGCGATGTCGGCGCATCACGGCGGTGGCACGGGCGCGGCCGCTGCACGTCTGTCTCACGATCTTATGCGTGACCATGAGGTGACCTTAGCGCTACCATTGCTCGACTATGTTGCCGCAAAAAACTCGGTGCGTCTCATTGGACCAACGGACGCAGCGCGCCGTGCCCCGACGGTGACAATGGCGTTAGAGACGAACGCAGAAGATGCCGCAGCAGCACTTGCCCCGCACGGGATCATGGCGGGCGGCGGCGATTTTTATGCGCAGCGGCCATTGGCAGCGGTCGGCGTGGATTTAGACAAAGGCGTGCTGCGCGTCAGTTTTGTGCACTACACAACCAAGGCAGAGGTTGACGCATTGATGGTGGCACTAGATCAGGTCCTATAAGCGGGCGTCAATTCCCCGCGCGGAGGACCGATGACCAATTCCCCAATTTTGATGTGGTTCCGGCGCGACTTGCGTGTTGGCGATCATGCGGCCCTAACAGCGGCTTGTGCGACGGGGCGTCCGGTTATTCCGGTGTTTATTCATGATGCGCAGGTGGCAACCCTCGGGGCTGCACCCAAGATGCGTATGGGACTGGCTGTTGATCATTTTGCTGGCACGCTCAGGGCGCAGGGCAGCCAATTGATCTTGCGCAAAGGGGCCGCACTGGATGTCTTGCGCGATCTGATCAAACAAACCGGGGCAGGGGCTGTCTATTGGTCGCGGCTTTATGATCCTGCATCCAAGGCGCGTGATACGGATGTCAAAGCCGCATTAAAGGCGGACGGCATTGATGCTCAAAGCTTTGCAGGCCACTTGCTGTTTGAACCTTGGACGGTCGAGACGAAAACAGGTGGCTTTTACAAAGTATACACCCCGATGTGGAACACAGTCCGTGGGCGCGACGTGCCTGATGCTTTGCCTGCGCCTGCGAAAATGACGGCACCGGCGACTTGGCCTGTAAGCGATGACCTGGCCAGTTGGCAGATGTCGTCAGCCATGCGGCGGGGTGCTGAAATCCTGACACAACATTGCACAGTCGGCGAAGACGCTGCACGCGACCGTCTTGGTGTCTTTATCGAAAACCGTGTCCAGTCCTACGTCAAAAACCGCGATTTGCCCGGGGTAGATGGCACGTCACGCTTATCCGAGAATTTGACCTACGGCGAGATCAGCCCGCGGGTCTGTTGGCATGCGGGCTGGCGGGCGCTGCATGATGGTGCTGGCAATGCCGAAGTGTTCTTAAAAGAACTGGTGTGGCGTGAATTTGCCTATCATTTGGCCCATCACACGCCGCGTATTGTCAGTGATAACTGGAAAGAAGCGTGGGATGCTTTCCCTTGGAATACAGATGAAACGGCGGAAGTCACCGCATGGAAGCAAGGGCGCACCGGCATTCGTTTCGTCGATGCGGCCATGCGAGAGATGTATGTGACGGGCACGATGCACAACCGGGGGCGTATGATTGTGGCCTCTTACCTGACCAAACACCTTTTGACGCATTGGAAGGTTGGCCTTGATTGGTTCGGCGATTGCTTGATCGATTGGGACCCATGCAGCAATGCGATGGGCTGGCAATGGTCTGCGGGATCAGGCCCGGATGCGACACCCTACTTCCGTGTGTTCAATCCTGTTAGCCAGTTGGACAAGTTCGACAAGGACCGCACCTATGTCAAACGCTGGATTGCCGAAGACATCAATTCACCATCGCAAACTGCAATGGCTTATTTCGATATGATTCCGCACCAATGGAAGATGAAAGCCAATGACCCCTATCCTGATCCAATTGTGCCCGCAGATGAAGGTCGCAAGCGTGCATTGGACGCATATCAGGGTCGCGGGTTCTAGTTTCCCCAAGGTCAGTTGAACTAATTTTGAACGTTTCCCGTGACTTCATCGGTTCAAGGGTTAATTTAGACGTAACAAGCGACGGCAAACCGTTGCACGACAAGATATGACGACAGGAACGCAGATGATTTTAACCAGTACAGACGGCCAAAGCGGCTTGCCTCGCTATTTTGCGCGGGTTTTTGACCAGATCAAAGACCTCGACAAAGGGCGCGTGGATATCACGCTGCCTGATGGTCGCCATTTCCGCGCTGAAGGCCCAAATCCGGGGTACGTGGCAGAAGTACATGTGCACAATGTCGAACTGTTTTCGCGCACAGTCCGCGAAGGCGACATGGGCTTTTCCGAGGCCTACATGGACGGATGGTGGACGACCCCTGATCTGATGGCCGTGATGGATTTCATGCACGATGACGCCGATCACATCTATGACGGCTTTCCGGCGCAAAAGCTGATCCAGTTCTACGAACGGGTCCGCTTTTGGATGCAGCGCAATTCCAAAAACCAAGCGCGCAAGAACATCAGCTATCACTACGACTTAGGCAATGAATTCTACGGACTTTGGCTTGATGATACGATGACATATTCGTCGGCGATCTTCGAGACTGGCCAAGAAAGCACTGAAGCCGCGCAAACTGCGAAATACGCTAGCATGGTTGATCAGATGGGCGTGAATGCTGGCGATCATGTGCTGGAAATTGGTTGTGGCTGGGGCGGTTTTGCCGAATATGCAGCCAAAGAACGCGGCATTAAGGTGACTGGCCTTACGATCAGTCAAGAACAGCATGACTATGCCGTCGCACGTATGGCCAAGGCTGGATTGTCCGACATGGTCGAGATCAAAATGCAAGATTACCGCGATGAAAAGGGTGTCTATGACGGCATCGCCAGTATCGAAATGTTCGAGGCTGTTGGTGAACAGTATTGGCCAACTTACTTTGAAGCGGTGCGCGAACGGCTCAAGCCCGGCAAGAACGCAACACTTCAGATTATCACCGTCAATGACGATCGCTGGGAGGCATACCGCAAAGGTGTGGACTTTATTCAAAAGTACATTTTCCCCGGTGGCATGCTGCCAAGCCCAAGTGTCCTGCGCCAAGAGGTTGAAAAGGCTGGATTAAAGGTCGCTGGTTCTACCGAATTTGGACCAAGCTATAGTTTGACTTTGCGTCGGTGGCACGAAACCTTCAACGACAAATGGGATGAAGTGGCAGCTTTGGGCTTTGACGACCGCTTCAAGCGGATGTGGGATTTTTATCTGACCTCTTGTGCCGCGACATTTGATAGCCGAAACTGTGACGTAACGCAGATTACTGTGACCCGGGCCGCCTGATACCGGCGCTGGGTTGCGCTAGGTTAAGGAACGAGTGACATGCCAACCGCCGGACGTCTTGCAGGTGCAATTATCTTTGCTTTATTCGGCTGGTATATGGCCGGAATTTCCGTGCCATTCTTTCCCAGCGAAATCGCGCCCGATTATTGGCTTCCTGCATCGTCATTCATTAGCCTGTTGATTGGGTGGCGGATTTGCGGCACGCGCGCTGGCCGCGGGTACAGGGAAGCTATCGGAATTGGTCTAACGGCTGCTGCGGCGATGGCATTTTGTTTGGTCTTTGCATTGGCATTCAACCGGATGATCGATAACGCACTGCGTATGCGCTATGACGGTCCCATGGATGCGATCGCGAACATCTTCTATGAAATGCTAGAGTTCGGTGCCTATTTTTTCGATCTCCAGCTGATCGTGACCCTGTTGGTTGGCGGTGTCGTATGTGCTTGGATAACCGAGTATTTCGGCAAGAATTACCCCTAATAAATGGACCTTTTCGTTTACGGGACACTCAGGTCTCATGCCTTGATGGCGGCTGTTGCGGGGCCAGGGGTTATGCGGCCTATTGCGGCAATGTTGGCTGACTACGCGGTCTATCCCGTTGCCGGAAATGTTGTGCCTTTTATTGCACCGATCGCTGGTGGTCAGGCGCAAGGACTTGTCTGGCAGGACTTGACCTCTGCACAAATGGCGCGACTTGATGCGTACGAAGGTGCGTTTGGATACGGGTTTGGCCCCGTTGAAGTGCAAACTGCCGAAGGCTTGCGCACCGTCCAAGCTTATCTGCCCCCCATCGATATGCATGCGGGTATTGGTGAGTGGTCGCTCAGAGATTGGGAGGCGGGGCATCTTGCACCTGCGGTTCTTGCTGCTTCAGAGCTGTTTTCATTGGTTCCATTACCTGACCATGCGACCTTGCGTGCCATGTGGCCGATGATCGAATCGCGGGCTTGGGCGAAATTTCGAGCAAGTGCTGGACCGGCGACGCGTCGCTACAAACCCGCGCCTGCCGATTTCGAACTCGTTAATACTGATCCGCCTCAGGGGCGGTTCTTTCGGTTTCAAAGCACTAAGATTGTGCATCGTTGTTTTGATGGTGCGCGCTCTGACATGTTGTCGCGCGAAGTCTTTTTTGGTGTCGATGCGGCTATTGTGTTGCCTTATGATCCCGTACGCGATCAGGTCTTGTTGGTTGAACAGGTCCGTCTGGGTCCTGCACTGCGCCGTGATCCGAACCCCTGGATGCTAGAGCCGATAGCGGGCATTTTGGATGCGCGCGAAACCCCGCAAGAGGCGGCATTGCGCGAGGCCAAAGAAGAGGCGGGACTGGACAATATTAAGCTTGATGACGCAGGCGCATTTTATGCCTCGCCAGGGGCGACGACGGACTATTTCTACGCCTTTGTGGGGCTTTGTGATTTGCCGCAGAAAACCCCGTATTTTGGCGGATTGCCTAATGAGGGCGAAGATATCAAGCTGCACCCGCTTAGCTTTGACGCCGCGATGGACTTGGCGGACAGCGGAGAGATCACTACAGGTCCTGCACTTTATCTGCTATATTGGTTGCTGCGCCACCGTCCGCGTTTACGCGCCAGTGTCTAACCGGACCTTGATGTCCGCTTTGGGCGACCTTACACAAGTAACAACACATGAAAGGGCCGTGCAATGAGCATTAAGAAAGACTTGGCAGACGCTGTCGGGAACACCCCGCTGATCAAATTGCGCGCGGCCTCCGAGGCGACGGGCTGTACGATTTTGGGCAAGGCCGAATTCTTGAACCCCGGCCAGTCCGTCAAAGATCGTGCGGCATTGTTCATGATCAAAGATGCGATTGCGCGCGGTGATCTTAGGCCGGGCGGAACCATTGTAGAAGGCACGGCAGGCAATACCGGTATCGGGCTTGCGCTGGTGGGGGCCTCGATGGGGTTCAAAACCGTGATTGTGATTCCTGACACACAAAGTCAGGAAAAAAAGGACATGATCCGTGTCGCGGGCGCGCAACTGGTCGAAGTGCCAGCCGTGCCTTATGCCAATCCCAACAACTATGTGAAATATTCCGGTCGTCTGGCTGCCGCGTTGAACGAGAGTGAGCCAAATGGCGCGATCTGGGCCAATCAGTTCGATAATACGGCCAACAGGCAAGCCCACGTTGAAACGACGGCCCCCGAGATTTGGGAGCAAACGAATGGCAAGATCGACGGTTTTACCTGTGCATGCGGGTCTGGTGGTACGCTGGCGGGTGTGGCGCAGGTGTTGCAGCCAAAGGGCGTAAAGGTGGGCCTTTCTGATCCAGACGGATCGGGGCTTTATAAGCTTTACACCGACAAAGTGCCGCCTGCTGGCAATTCAATCACTGAAGGCATCGGGCAGGGCCGTATCACCGCGAACCTCGAGGGCTTCGCGCCTGATTTCGCTTATAAAATTCCGGATGCAGAAGCATTGCCGATCGTCTTTGATTTGCTGCAAGACGAAGGCCTTTGCATGGGTGGATCGACGGGCATCAATATTGCAGGCGCAATCCGTCTGGCGCGCGACATGGGTCCCGGTCATACAATCGTAACGATCTTGTGCGACTACGGGACACGTTATCAGTCCAAGATCTACAACCCGTCGTTCCTGCGCGAAAAAGGATTGCCAGTGCCGATGTGGCTTGAAGCGCCGGTTGATGTGCCATCGGTTTTTGAACCGGTATGATCCGAGGTCTTGCATGTGCTGTGTGGATAGCCACGCTGGCCAGTCTTGCGCCAGTGGCAAGCTTTGCGCAGCAAGAAACCCCGGTTGAGGCTGACATCTCGGCACCTGCAAGCGCCGAAAGCACGCCTGCAACACTCGTAAATGGAACGTTTGAACGCTTGGCTGCACGCGCAGAAGTACTTGCGGGCAGTGAAAACGTTTCGTTGTTTACGATTGGGCGTTTGCGCAGTGAATTGGTTGTGTGGCGTGATAAATTCTTGCGCGATGCGAATGTGAACAGTGGGCGCCTTGCCACGGTTAATGCACAAATCACGGCCCTTGGTCCGGTTTCCGAAAGCGGAGACGAACCACAGTCTGTGGCAGCACGACGTGATGCGCTGATCGCGCAACGCCAAGAATTACGCGCGCCGCGCCTTTTGGCGCAAGAGGCGCATGCACGTGCGAACGGCATTATCGGTGAATTCGACGCGATGGTCCTTCAGCGTGATACTGCGGAATTAGGCGTGCGCAGCCCATCGCCTTTGAACCCGACATATCTGCTGGCCGCAGGGTCTGTGCTTTGGGGGATGGTTGCGGGTATTGGGGTCGAATTGCGCGCTGGTGTGAGTTTCGGTCTCAGTTCTGGTGGACTTTTTGAGGTCATGCCGCGCGCGTTTGTCCTTTTTGTTGTCGGTGTCGGTCTATTGGGCGCGGGTCGGCGGGTTGTGACACAGTGGCGTAATCGCTTAGCCCTGCGCGAGGGGCGCTGGCGGGCACTGCAGCTATTTCTTTTGTCTATTGTCCAAATCTGTGTCCCTTTCCTTGGGGTGCTGGCAGTTGCGCAGGCGCTCACAGTGCTGGATGTGTTCGGGCAGCTTGGTCACGATGTTTTAGAGGTCTTACCGTCAGCGGGTGGGTCGGTTATCTTTGGCTGGTGGTTGGCACGGCACCTGTTTCCGTTGGGGGCTACGTCGGGTTATCTGGGTTATGATATCGCAACACGTGCATCTGGCAGGCGTTATACCACAGCGATTGCGTGGACGTTTGCACTGGTGCTGCTGACATTCGCGGGATTGCAAAAAATCGATACGACACCGGCGGTTCTTGGTGCAGTTGCTTGGCCATTTTTGGCAATTCTTGGATTTCTGTTCTGGCGACTAGGGCGTGTGATCAGGACGGCACCTGAAGACGTCGAAGGTAAAATTGTATCGGTCGGCCGTATGCGCGGATATGTAGGTCAGGTGTGTCAGTTGGTTGCTATCGCGGCACCTGTGATCGCGGCCTTTGGATTTGTGGCCGCTGGCCGTGCTTTGTTAATTCCGACGATTTTTTCAGCAGCATTGCTGGGTGTTTTGTTGCTGCTGCAGCGGATTGCCCAAGATATCAGTCAGCCAATTGAAGATGACACTGACCGGCGCGGGTTGTTTGCGCTGCTGCCCGTCTTCATTAGTTTTGTTCTGTTCCTTGCCAGCTTGCCAATTTTTGCGCTGATCTGGGGCGCACGCGTCGATGATTTACTAGAGGTTTGGACCCGCTTTCGCGAAGGTTTTTCAGTTGGCGAGACCAAGATTTCGCCAACTGATTTTTTGATGTTCGCGGCAGTCTTTGCGACCGGCTACCTGCTGACCCGATTCATCCAAGGGGCTTTGCGCAAATCGGTTTTGCCGCGCACCCGGCTTGATCTGGGGGGACAGAATGCGATCGTCGCAGGTTTCGGTTACGTGGGTATTATTCTTGCTGCAATTATTTCGATCACAAGTGCAGGTATCGATCTATCCAATCTCGCGATTGTGGCCGGTGCGCTGTCAGTCGGTATTGGTTTTGGTTTGCAAAACATCGTGTCGAACTTTGTCTCCGGTATCATTTTGCTGATTGAACGTCCGGTCAGCGAAGGCGATTGGATCGAAGTTGGCGGGCAGATGGGCTATGTGCGCGCGATTTCTGTTCGGTCAACCCGGATTGAAACATTTGACCGGACTGATGTTATTATTCCCAACGCTGATCTGGTCAGCGGGCAGGTGACCAACTGGACCCGCGGCAACCTGGTCGGGCGTGTGATCGTGCCCGTTGGGGTTGCTTATGGGACGGATGTTGAAAAGGTCACAGCGATCCTGCGCGGAATTGCAGAGGCACATCCGTTGGTCATAATGACGCCGCCACCCGCGGTGCTGTTTACAGCATTCGGCGCGGATTCACTTGATTTCGAAATCCGCGCGATCTTGCGGGATGTGAACTACGTTATGGTGACAAAGTCCGAAATGAATTACGAGATTTCCAAACAATTTGCGGCTGAAGGTATCGAGATACCGTTTGCCCAGCGGGATATTTGGTTGCGCAATCCCGAAGTTCTGAAAGGCACCTCTTAGATGACCGAACTGCTGTTTCGCAAAGATGCCTACGCCCGGGAAGCTACGGGCCGTGTGACTGCTATCACTGACGAAGGCGGGATCATTCTGGATGGATCATTGTTTTATCCAACCTCTGGCGGCCAGCCGGGTGATAGCGGGTCATTGCGTTGGTCGGACCGCGAGATTGACATTGCGACCGCGGTAAAAGGCGAGGGGGCTGATGTCATTCTTTTGGCCGCCGAACCAGCCGCCCTGCCTCGGATTGGCCAAGAGGTGACGCAGATCCTGAATTGGGATCGTAGATACCGTCATATGCGTGTGCATACCGCCTTGCATCTACTGTCTGTCGTGATCCCGCTTCCAGTATCTGGAGGGTCGATCAGCATGGACAAAGGCAGGCTTGATTTCGATATGCCAGAAGCCCCCGAGGACAAAGCAGCCCTGGAGGCGGACTTGAACAGGTTGATTGCCTGCAACATGGCTGTGACCGAAGAATGGATCACCGAAGCCGATTTGGACGCGCAGCCTGATTTAGTGAAAACGATGTCCGTGCAACCACCGCGCGGCAATGGTCAGATTAGACTGGTGCGTATCGGAGTTGGTATCGAAACAGCCGATTTGCAGCCGTGCGGCGGGACGCATGTGGCCAACACCGAAGAAATCGGACGTGTCCGTCTGGGCAAAATTGAAAAAAAGGGTCGCCAAAACCGGCGGGTCTATCTGCATTTGGAGTAGCACTTGCGCATCGCTATCATTATCACAACTTGCCTTGGTTTCTTTGCACAGCCTGCGCTTGCGCAAAGGCATGCAGGCTGCAGCGCACAACAAAGCGTTGTCGTTGATGATGCGTTGCGCGCAGCCAAGGATTTGACGCTCAAGGCGGCTGTTGATGTTGGCAATACGCCGCAATTTGCGCGGTGGTTCGGTCGCCATACTGTCCCGAATGCTGAACGCGTGCGCCGTAACCTTAAGTCAGTCGTTACAGCCATTCGCAGCGGGGCCGTGACGGCACAATGCGAGCCGCGTGCCCTCGACGGCTGTTCTTCTGGTGAATACGCCTTTGTTTATGCGGGAGAGCCATACTTGATGCATCTGTGTCCGCCGTTTTTTGATCTGCCGCATCTGGCAGCATTACAACCCGGCGCGCGCCAAAGTGAGGATGGAACACGCGAAGGAACGATCGTTCACGAGCTGACGCATTTCCGGATTGTCGCAGGCACCGAAGACTATTGTTATTCGCGCAGCGCATGTGCTGATATGGCGCGTGCCAACCCGCGCCGCGCAATCGATAATGCGGATAGTTACCAATACTTTACGGAAGACGTGACATATTTTGCGCGCCAACCTCTAGCGAACAAGCCACCGCCTGCACCACGCGCCAACCGCTAGTCGCGGTCAATGCCGAATAGATCGCGATCAATCGGCTGATCCAACATTTTTTCCGATTCAGGCAAGCCTTCGCGCGACAAAAGCACCGCGAATGGACGCAGGTTGGGAACATGGCTGCAGACGACGAGCAACATCACCATAATGGGGACTGATAAAAACATCCCCGGAATACCCCAGACCGCCCCCCAAAATGCCAGCGACAAGATGATACCAAATGAAGAAAGGCGCAGCGCGCGTCCCATCAACATTGGGTCGATGATGCTGCCGTTAACGAATTGAATGACACCGGCAATCAAAAAGACGGCAAGAGTGATCGTCGGATCGCCAATCTCGACATGCGCTACGAGTGTAATCAGGGCCGTGGCGATGATTGATCCGATATTGGGAATGAAGTTCAGGACAAATGTGATGATCCCTAGTGATGTCGCCAATTCAAGCCCAAAGGCACGCGCTAGCACATAAACCATTGCGCCAGTGATGGCCGAGATCACCGTTTTCACCAACAGGTAATAGTTCACGCGGTGGATGATGGATTGGATGATCTTGCCCACACGCTCTGCTTGATGCTTATCTCCAACAAGACTGACCAGTTTGGTTTGAAACCAGATCCGCTCTGCGAACAAAAATCCGACGAACAAGATGATCAATACAGTTGCTTGGGTGATGCCATTGGCCTGACCTGCGGCAATGCGCAGATAGCTGGATACATCAGCTGATTGCAGTGCGTTGAATACCGCCAACTGGCTATCTTCGCCCAGCCACGAAAACAATGATGCGACCGCTGAAGGTGCGCGTTCTGCATAGGTAAGAGTGGTCACAAGCACCGTGTTGATCTGAGCGAGCAAAACCGATGTAAGTGCCAAAAGTGCTGCTGCAATCAGCACCATCGCGGCAAAACTGGCGAGCGTATTGGGAATGCGAAACGGACCAATCCGCTGGCGCGCAATGAAATTGATCACATCGCTGGTCAAACTGAACAAGATGATAGCGGTTGCCAGCGAGATCAGCACAAAACGCGCTTGAACCAGTAGAAATAACACGACCGCAAAGGCGATGATCAGCAGCGCACCGGTTTGTAGCCGCTGTGTATCAACCGGCCTTTCAGCCGTGCCGGTCTTTGGTGGATCATGCAGCATATCGTCAGGCCCCGTGTCATCGCCAAGCGTTTTTATAGGGCGCGGAGGGGGGCAAGGTAAACAGTGCTCACAAACATATGTTTGGGGTCTTGCAAAGGATGGGCAGATAGGGCTAAACCGCCGCCACGGACAGGTGGCCGAGTGGTCGAAGGCGCACGCCTGGAAAGTGTGTAGGCGGGAGACCGTCTCCAGGGTTCGAATCCCTGTCTGTCCGCCACTTACACTTGCCGAAACAGATGATGGGCCCTTATGGGGCCCTTTTTTCTTTTGGTTTCAAAGGGGTTTAGCCGTTGCGACCGCCCTTCGGAGACTGGCTAAATACCCAAAATCGGTCTCTGAACCCGCTTTGTCTCTAACCGACCGCCCTTGGCCTTCAGAAGGGCGCATTCAAAAAGTATAGTATTTTCAATGTGTTGGTGTTTTTGAGGGAGCGCCCTTTTCGAAGTCTCAAGCGGTATCGAAATACGATGCAAACCGCGGGACGGGACTTAAGGATGATAACTTGCCTTTGTATCGCTGCCCTCTATCTCACAATCATGAATAATATAGACGACTTACCGCCCGAGCATGTCAGTGAGATCATACAAATGGCTTTGTCTGATCACATTAGTTTTTCGCACATTCATGCTGAATATGGGATCAACGACAAGCAGGTCAAAACTCTGATGCGTGATACGCTAAAGAGCGGCAGCTACAGGGCTTGGCGCAAGCGTGTGCGCGACTTTGGTGACCGGCGAGAAACTTATAAGTAGGTTTTGAAATTGTGGCTGGCCATATTGAAAGCAACGTTAGAGGCATGACGCATTCACCGCGTATAGTTTGGTTCAAGCGTGACTTGCGTATTAATGATCATGGCCCGTTGCTGGCTGCGGCTCAGTCAAACGCGCCGGTCATCCCACTTTACATTGTTGAGCCTGAATATTGGAAACAACCCTTCGCATCTCGTCGCCATTGGCATTTTATCCATGACAGCCTTTGTGAACTAGACGTTGCTTTGGCCGAGCTGGGCCAAGGCCTCATTGTAAAGGTTGGAGTTGCTTGTGAAGTGATCCAAGACCTCCATTTAAAACACAATGTCGTTCACATTTATGCACATGAAGAAACAGGTAACAGT
>NZ_JAFMHR010000085.1 GCF_017854415.1 Yoonia sp.
CCGGGAATTCAAAAATGACATGACGGCTGAACGGCTCGCCTTCGACCTCTTGGGACACGCCACCGCGTACAATTGGCTTGCCACCGAAAGCCGCGATCAGAGGCGTGTCGCGGACAATATATTCCTGATAGGCCTCTGCGTTCGTAACCGTGATATGGCCGATGATGTAACCTTTGGGCATGGAATGCGTTCCTTTGGCAGCTTTGGATTGCAGTCAAATTGTCTTGGATATGGGCCAACCGCAAGTTTTACCTGCATTTTATTGGTCCAAAGCGTCTCCAATGGCGTACAGATATCGAATAGATAAATTACAACCAATCGGTAGAAGCAATTGCGCGCTAACCGGTACGCACGACCCCAAAATCGAATGGAGCCCTTAAAATGCGTTTGCTGACCCTCATTGTGATCGCGATCACCGCTTTCACTACCACAGTGCAGGCGCAACCGCGCGCAGCCGCAGTAGGCGTACAATCGGTTGATATGCGTGCTTTGGCCGAAACAGTTCCCGTGTTTGCCGAAGTGATCACTGCACGCAATGGCAACATTGCAGGACGTGTGGCAGGCAACGTAGATGTCGTGGCCGTTTTGGCGGGTACACGGGTCGCAGCCGGCGATCTTTTGGTTGAACTTAACGCTGACTTACTGACCATTCAGGTCGCCCAATCTCAAGCGCAATTGGCCGAAGCCGAAGCAGGCATAGATACTGCGCGCGCGCGCGTTGATCGAGCCAGAATTGCACTGGAACGGATCGAGGCATTGCGCGGCGGCACTGCGTTTAGCCAAGGCCGTTTTGATGACACGCGTGCCGATTTCCTTGAGGCCGAGGCACTGTTTGCAGAAGCACAAGCACGTGCCAAAAGTGCAGAGGCCCGCGCAACTGAAACCCAATACCAGCTAGAACGCAGCGAAATTCGCGCACCATTCTCTGGTGTTGTGCTTGAGGTATACACTATCCCCGGCGCATTTATCCAAGCAGGTACACCCGTTGTAAGGCTGTTGGATACCGATGCGTTTGAAGTGCAGGCAAACGTCCCATCGCGCTACACGGCATTCCTTGAACCCGGTCAGATGGTACAGGCCAGCACTGAAACCGGCACGTTGATGACATTGGAATTGCGCGCGATCTTACCGGTCGAAGATCCATCAACCCGCACCCGTGCTGTTCTTTTTGCAGCGCCTGATCTGACTACAATGGGGGGTGCAGCGGTGGGTCAGTCGTTGAACGTGGAAATCCCCGTCGGCGCGGCGCGTGACGTGCTGTCTGTGCCCAAGGATGCGTTGGTTCAGGCGCGCGGCGGATGGACCGTGTTTGTTGCCGCAGACGATCAGGCGCAGCCACGCACTGTGACTTTGGGCGTGCCGCTTGGCGATCGCTACGAAGTACTTGATGGCCTCGCGCCCGGTGATCTGGTCGTTGTGCGCGGCAATGAACGCTTGCGGCCTGGTCAGGACATTGCCCCCACCATTCTGGAGACCAACTAATGGACTTCATTCGCTATTCGATTGAACGCCCCGTTGCGGTGATTGCGGCGGTCTTGATGGCCGTTCTTTTCGGTGTTTTGGCGCTAACCCAAATCCCGATCCAATTGGCCCCTGACGTGCGCAAGCCCATCGTGGTGATTTCAACTAGCTGGCCGGGTGCAGCCCCTTCAGAAGTTGAACGCGAAATCGTGAATCCGCAGGAAGAAACCTTGCGCGGTCTGGACGGCCTAGAGATTATGACGTCCCGTTCGCGCAGCGGGCAGGGCGAAGTTACGCTTGAGTTTGCGATTGGCACCGACATGACCCAGTCATTGTTGTTGGTTTCAAACCGCCTTGACCGCGTGGGCGGCTATCCTGCCGAAGCGAACGAGCCGACACTAAATACATCCGGCGCTGATGACAGTCCGATTGCTTGGGTTTTGATCACTGCCGCCGAAGGGAACACGGCGTTCATTCCAACTTACGGTGATTTCCTTGAAGATATCGTAAAGGACCGCGTTGAACGCATCGCCGGGGTCGCCGCGGTGAACGTCTTCGGTGGTGTCGGTCAAGAACTTCAAGTTGTCGTTGATCCGCAGCGATTGTCGCGGTTTGGTCTGACCGTGCCAGAAGTGGTTCAGCGGCTTCGTGCCGAAAATATCTCGATCTCGGCGGGTGACGTAGACGAAGGCAAGCGCCGCTATATTGTGCGCACCGAAAGCAACCTGAACACAGCCGAAGCCATCGGCAACGTGGTTCTGCGTTCCGACGCATCCAATGGTGGCACGGGACGTGTGCGGGTCAGCGATGTCGCCGATGTTGCATTTGCCTACAAAGAACCAACCGCACGGCTACGTTTTAAGGGGCAGCCCGGACTTGCCTTTAACGTGGTCCGCGAGGCGGGCGCGAACGTCATCACAGTTATGGAGGAATTCCGAACCGTTCTGGACGAGCTGCAGGTCGGTCCGGTGGCTGCTCAAGGCCTTGTGATGGAACAAGTCTATGACGAAACGATCTATATCGAAGGTGCGATCAGTCTGGTCACGCAGAACATCTATATCGGTGGCGCACTTGCCGCGCTGATCTTGATGCTATTTCTGCGTTCACCGCGTGCGGTCGTGATTGTATCTCTGTCTATTCCGGTGTCCATCGTGGCAACCTTTGTGGTCATGGCTGCAACCGGGCGGACGCTGAACGTAATCTCGCTTGCGGGCATTGCCTTTGCGGTCGGCATGATCGTGGACGCAGCGATTGTCGTTTTGGAAAACATATACCGGCTGCGCGAACGGGGTTATTCGCGACGCGAGGCGGCATATCTGGGTGCAAAGCAGGTTTGGGGTGCGATCCTTGTATCTGCATTAACGACGGTTCTGGTCTTTGTGCCGATCTTGATTGTGCAACTGGAAGCAGGTCAGTTGTTCCGCGACATCGCGGTCGCTATTTCGGTTTCGGTCCTGTTATCTTTGGTTGTGGCGGTCACTGTGATCCCCGCACTTGCGAGCCGTTTGTTGCGCAAAGACGACAAAAAGCCGATGCGGATTTGGGGCTTGGATCATCTCGCGTCCGGTTTCCGCGCGATGGTCATGGCATATGTGCGGATGACTGTACGCTACCGGACGATCGGTATCGTTATGGTTGCCACGATCGCGGGCGGTGCTGCTGTCGCAAGTTGGACGTTCCTGCCCAAGCTGGAATACCTGCCAGAGGGCAACCGCAATCTGGTCTTTGGCCTGATTATTCCTCCCCCCGGTTATAACCTGGAGACAACAGAAACCATCGCACAACGTATCGAGGCAGTGGCCCAACCATTATGGGAAGCCGCACCTGCGTTGCAGACCGAAGATGGGACGCCGACAATCGATAGTTTCTTTTTCGTGGCAACACCCGGAAACTCGTTTGTGGGGGCAGGGGCTGTCGATAGCCAACGCGCGGGCGACCTGATCCCCGTGCTAAGCCGTCCGATCTTTGCAGAACCAGGCACTTTCGGGTTTATGACCCAGCCGTCGCTGTTCGGGCGCGGTGTGGGTGGCGGGCGCGCGATTGAATTGAACGTCTCGGGGCAAGATCTTGACGATATCCTTGGTGTCGCTGGCCGTGCGGCCGGAATTTTGGCCGGACTTCTGCCGCGTAGCGAAGGTCACCAATTCCGCCCTATTCCGGGTCTGGAATTGGGCGCTCCTGAAATCCGGTTGATCCCCGATCGGCTGCGGTTGGCTGATGCGGGGCTTGATAGCTCTGGTTTGGCTGCAACTGTGGATGCGTTTAATGACGGTCTACGCGTTGCTGAAATTACTGTCGGGTCAGAGCGTATTGATTTGGTGCTAAAGGGCGATCCAAATCTGAACGGGACGGCGCGCACACAAGATGTCGGTAATTATCCGGTTGTCACGCCGGGTGGGCAGATCGTGCCTGTGTCTGCATTGGCCGACGTTGTTCTTACCGCAGGGCCGACTGAAATCCGCCACCGCGAACGACTGCGTACTGTGACGCTCGAGGTGCGACCAGCAGACAACTTGCCGTTAGAACAAGCGGTTGAACTGCTTGAAACGCAAGTTGTCGCGGTGCTGCAAGAACAAGGCATACCGGGCGACATCCGGCTCAGCGTGTCGGGGACGGCTGACCAGCTAAGCCAGACGTGGTCGGCGATCCAGATCAACCTGATCGTGGCATTGATCATCGTGTTCCTTGTCATGGCGATCTTGTTTGAAAGCTTTGTGTTACCGCTGGTGATCTTGATTGCGGTGCCCATTGCGGCGGCGGGTGGTGTGGGCGGTTTGGCCGTGCTGAACCTGTTCCAGGTGCAGCCAATGGATATGCTGACGCTACTTGGCTTCGTGATCTTGGTCGGCATCGTGGTGAACAATGCGATCTTGATCGTGCACCAGACGCTGTACCATCTGCGCGAAGAAGGCATGGAACCCATTGCTGCCATCGAAGAGGCGACGCGCAATCGGATTCGCCCGATTTTCATGTCTACACTGACCAGTGTGATGGGCATGCTGCCATTGGTAATCTTTCCCGGTGAAGGCTCAGAGCTATACCGTGGTTTGGGTGCGGTTGTTGTTGGCGGCTTGTCGATGTCAGCATTCCTGACGCTACTGACGGTGCCGCCTCTGTTGCGGCTGTGCATTCGCACGCCGGAGCCGCGGACAGAGACAATGCCAATGGCCGCACCAGCCGAGTAATCTATCCCGCTCGGGCTGATGCACACATCAGTCCGGGCGATTTCACTCCTCAAAATAACTTCAAGCCCTATGTGCGAATGGTTCTCATTTACATTTACACATGCGAATAATTCGCATAAGCAGATTCTATATTGACTCCCGATACCCGAAAGGACACTGGATTAATGATGAAAAACACGTTTGTCGGCGCTGTCTGCGCGATGCTTTTGTCCACCACAGCCTTTGCGGATGACCGCTTTAAGACCGTGACAACGTTTACTGTGATCGCCGACATGGCCCAGAACGTGGCGGGTGACGCGGCGATCGTGGAAAGCATCACCAAAGCAGGGGCCGAAATTCACGGCTATCAGCCAACACCGCGTGATATCATCCGCGCGCAAGATGCTGATTTGATCTTGTGGAATGGCTTGAATTTGGAACTGTGGTTTGAACAGTTTTTTGGAAACCTTTCCGATGTGCCAAGTGCGACGCTCTCGGACGGCATTGTCCCGATGAGCATTTCATCCGGCGAATACGACGGCAAACCAAACCCGCATGCGTGGATGGGCCTTGAGAACGCGCTGATCTATGTCGACAACATTCGCGATGCCTTTGTCGAACATGACCCTGACAATGCTGACATCTACCGCGCAAATGCCGCCGCCTACAAAGACCAGATCACCGCGACAATCGCGCCATTGCGCGCAGCTATCCAAGCGGTCCCCGAAGACCAGCGCTGGTTGGTCACCTGCGAAGGCGCGTTCAGCTATCTGGCGCGTGATTTCGGGATGCAGGAGCTTTATCTTTGGCCGATCAATGCAGACGCGCAAGGCACGCCACAGCAGGTGCGACGCGTCATTGATACCATCCGTGAAAACGATATTCCGGCAGTCTTTTGTGAAAGTACGGTAAGCCAAGCGCCCGCTGAACAGGTCGCACGCGAGACGGACGCAGAATACAAAGGCATGCTTTTCGTCGACAGCCTGACAGAGGCGGATGGCCCCGTGCCGACCTACCTTGATCTGTTGCGTGTCACATCTGAAGCCATCGCTGCAGGCTTGACTGAATGACCCCAATTCCCGGCATCATCTCGCACAATGTAACGGTTACCTACCGCAACGGACATACCGCATTACATAACGCGAGCTTTGAAATCCCCAAAGGGACGATCACGGCCCTCGTTGGGGTCAATGGTGCCGGGAAGTCCACACTTTTCAAGGCAATCATGGGCTTTGTACCCGCCGCACGCGGCGAGATTTCGATCCTTGGCATGCCAGTGGCAGAGGCCTTGTCGAAAAATATCGTGGCCTATGTGCCGCAATCCGAAGAGGTCGATTGGACCTTCCCCGTGCTGGTCGAAGATGTGGTGATGATGGGCCGCTATGGTCATATGGGGTTCTTTCGCAGACCCAAGGCCGTCGATCATGCGGCTGTGACAGATGCGTTGGCCCGTGTGAACATGTCCGAATTTCGCGACCGTCAGATTGGCGAACTGTCAGGTGGGCAGCGCAAGCGCGTCTTTTTGGCCCGTGCATTGGCGCAAGAAGGGCAAGTGATCTTGCTGGACGAGCCCTTTACGGGTGTCGACGTAAAGACAGAAGACGCGATTGTTGCCCTTCTGCGTGACTTGCGTGACGAGGGGCGTGTGATCTTGGTGTCCACCCATAACCTTGGTTCGGTGCCGGAATTTTGCGACCGGACGATCCTCGTCAAGCAAACCGTACTGGCCTACGGGTTAACCGAAGATACGTTTACACGCGAAAATCTGGAATTGGCGTTTGGCGGTGTCTTGCGTCACTTCGTCTTGGGTGGGTCTGACCTGCACGACGACGACGATAGCCGCCAGATCCGCGTCATCACGGATGATGAACGTCCGTTTGTGGTTTACGGCGAAGACCGCAAGAAAAAGACACCCAAGAGCGAGAAAGAGCCAAGCTGATGCAAGTGCTGCTAGAGCCATTCAGCTATAGCTACATGTTCAACGCGATGTGGGTCAGCGCGTTGGTCGGCGGCGTGTGCGCTTTTTTGTCGGCTTATTTGATGCTGAAAGGCTGGTCGCTAATCGGCGATGCACTCAGCCACTCCATCGTGCCGGGTGTGGCTGGGGCCTACATGCTGGGGTTGCCGTTTGCTTTGGGTGCTTTTGCCGCTGGCGGATTGGCGGCGGGGGCGATGCTGTTTTTGAACCAACGCTCAGGTCTGAAAGAGGACACGATCATCGGTTTGATCTTTACGTCGTTCTTTGGGCTGGGCCTTTTCATGGTGTCGCTATCACCCACATCCGTGAGCGTGCAAACAATCACAATGGGCAATATCCTTGCCATCACGCCAAGCGATACGCTGCAGCTGGCCATTATCGGATTCGTGACCTTGGCGGTGTTGTTGGCCAAGTGGAAAGACCTGATGGTCACTTTTTTCGATGAAAGCCATGCACGTTCTATCGGGTTGCGCCCTGACATCTTGCGCGTTGTTTTCTTTACACTTTTGTCTGCATCCTGCGTCGCGGCCTTGCAAACTGTTGGGGCGTTCCTGGTGATTGCAATGGTGGTCACGCCAGGGGCAACTGCGTATTTGCTGACGGATCGCTTTCCGCGGCTTTTGGTTTTGAGCGTATCAATTGGCGCGACAACAAGCTTCGTCGGTGCGTATCTTAGCTTTTTTGCGGACGGTGCAACTGGCGGGATCATCGTGAGTTTGCAGACTACAATCTTCCTGCTGGCGTTTTTCTTTGCGCCCAAACATGGCTATGTCGCGGCCCGTAAACGTGCAGCACATGCATTGAGGGACGCATGATGGACAGCCTGTTATTTCCGTTTCAATTCGCCTTCATGAACAATGCCTTTTTGATGATGGCGATCATTGCTGTGCCAACGAGTTTGCTGTCGTGCTTCTTGGTGCTCAAAGGTTGGTCGCTTATGGGCGACGCGATCAGCCATGCTGTTTTACCGGGGATTGTGCTGGCATATCTGTTGAATATCCCGCTTATCATCGGAGCGTTCGTGGCGGGCATGTTTTGCGCGTTGAGCACTGGATTTCTGGCCAATAATAGCCGCGTAAAACAAGACACGATTATGGGGATCGTCTTTTCTGGAATGTTCGGGTTCGGTTTGGTTCTCTACACCAAAATCTCGACCGAGATGCATCTTGATCATATTCTGTTTGGCAACATGCTTGGCGTCAGCGCGCAGGATCTCTGGACCGCTGGCGGGATTGCCGCTTTGGTGGCCACGATCATTATCGCCAAGCGGCAGGATTTCATGCTTCACGCCTTTGATCCGGTCCAAGCACAGGCCGTCGGATTGCGCGTCGGTTGGCTGCATTATGGCCTGTTGTCACTGATTTCGTTGACAATTGTGGCGACGTTGGCTGCGGTCGGAATCATCCTTGCCATTGGGCTTTTGATCGCGCCGGGTGCGATTGCGTTTCTGGTGACAAAACGTTTCGCGATCATGCTGCCTGTGGCAGTTGGGGTGACCATGGTGTCGGGTTTCTTGGGCGTTTACATCAGCTTTTTCATCGACAGCGCACCTGCGCCTACGGTCATTCTGGTGCTAACCGCGATCTTTATCGCCGCTTTCATTCGCGCCAATCGCAAGATGCGTCAGGCAGGACCTGACGCAGCCGCGATGAACGGCTAGCCAGTCTGCAATTAATCGCCGTCAGCCACGCCCATTGCCCGAATACGCGCACGACGCGCGCGGTAGCTGGGCAGCACGATCAGGAAGGCCGCAAGGATCAGCAACCCCAAGGTCATTGGGCGTTCAACCACAAATCCAATCCCGTCATAAAGGTTCATGGAACGCGAAAAGTTGTTTTCCAGCATTGGCCCAAGAATGAACCCGATTAGCAATGGTGCCAGCGGATAATCCGCAAAGCGCAAGATGGTCGCAGCAACACCAAGGCCCACGAGCAACAGCAATTCGGTCGCGTTGTTCTGCCCGATATAGGCACCCATCATCGTAAAGAACAAAATGAACGGGATCAGGAAGGTGCGGGGGACCAGTAGCACTTTGGCGATATAAGGGATCAGCGGCAGGTTCAGGATAAGCAGAACCAAATTGCCCAGATACATCGAGATAATGACCGCCCAGAAAATCTCTGGCTCGTCGATCATCAGGCGCGGGCCTGGCTGGACGTTCAACGCGATCAACGCACCCAGCAAAATCGCGGTAGTACCAGAGCCGGGGATGCCAAGTGTCAGCAACGGCACAAACGATCCAGTGCAGGCGGCGTTATTGGCGCTTTCGGGGGCGGCAAGACCTTTCAGGCTGCCTTTGCCGAACTGTTCTTGCTCTTCTTTTGTCGCGATGTTGCGTTCAACTGCGTACCCGAGGAAGGACGCAATCGTGGCGCCAGCACCTGGTAGGACGCCGATCAGAAACCCTTGGATCGATTGCCGTCCGATTACGGGGGCAATCTGGCGGGCCTCTGCGCGGGTGATCCGCAGGTCTTTGATCTCGTTGTTGCCGTCTTCGGTTTTGGACCGCGACGGGTCAAGCACAAGGTAGAGCGCCTCTGGCAGCGCAAACATCGCCATAGCCAGTGTGATAAAGCCAAGACCAGACTGCAGGTCCATGATGCCAAACGTAAAGCGCGGCATGTTGAACAGCACGCCTTCGCCGATGGTTGCCAGCATAAGACCGGCAAATGTCATCAACAGCGCTTTGGCTACTTGGCCCGTCCCTGCAAAGGCGGCAATGGCTGACAGGCCAACCACCATCAGCGCAAAGTACTCTGGCGAGCCGAACAGTAGAGCCACAGAAGACAGGGCAGGCGCAAAAATCATCAACAAGATTGCGCCGATTGTGCCACCCGCAAATGAGGAAATCGCAGCAACCGTCAGTGCCTTACCTGCTTTGCCTTGGCGGGCCAACGGATAGCCGTCAAAGCTGGAGGCGACGGTCGATGCCACACCGGGTGCATTGATCAGAATGGATGAGGTCGAGCCGCCAAAGATCGCGCCGTAGTAGACGCCTGCAAGCAGGATGAGGGCGGCGGATGGATCGCCGATGGAAATGGCGACGGGGATCATGATGGCGATAATCGACATTGGCCCCAGTCCGGGCAGCATGCCGATGAACGTGCCGATCAAACAGCCACCGATCACCATCAAAATGTTTGTGAAAGAAAAGGCCGTTGCGAGGCCGATCATCAGTCCTTCAAGCATCGATCAAACCCCTAAGAAGAATGGCCATGGGCGCAGGAATATCCCCAGCACCTCTTGAACCAGATACCAAATGCTAAAGGCAGCAATCAGTGCGACAGGGATCAAGATGTGCAGACGACGTTCGCCCAGCAAAACCGATCCAATGACCAAGAACCCGACCGTAGACCCAAGAAAGCCTAGCGGACGCAAAAGCAATGCATATGCCACCATGAGGCCCAACAAGATGACGGCTTGACCGACTTTGTAGTCCTGCAAACGGCGGTAATTAATCTCGCCCGCTTTGATCTGGCCGTCGCCTTTTTCAAAGCCGAAGATAATCAGCAATGCGGCGACAATGCCCATGACAGATAGAACTTTGGGGAAGGTCGATGGCCATATCGGATCGCGGCGCATAAATGGCGCCAGCATATCGTCCATGGTAAAAAATGCGGTGTAGGCATAGCCCGTGCACATGATCAGAATAATCAATGCAATCCAGCGATCTAGCGCCATCGTCGTGTCCCCCCGACTAGAGTAATGTGCGGCAGGCAAAGGCCCGCCGCCCACGAAGGTTTCCTAACTTACAGGAAGCCCAATTCACGCATCAGATCGCCAATCACTTGCTCTTGGTTCTCGAGGAAGCTTCTGAAGTCGTCACCATTGTTATAGATGTTCACCCAACCGTTTTGAGCGCGAACAGTTTCCCACTCTTCGGTTTCGTACATCTTGGCAAACGCGGCCTGATATGCGGCCAATTTGTCCGCTGGCAGGTCAGGTGCGCCAAAGAAGCCGCGCCAGTTGACGAATTCAGCATCGATGCCTTGCTCGATCATTGTTGGCGCATCAGCATAGCTTGATACACGCTCTGGTGCGGTGATGCCGATGATCTTGACTTCGCCAGCGTCTGCAAGTGCGATTGCCTCAGAGAAACCAGTGCTCAGCGCTGCGATTTCGCCGGACAGCAATGCTGCCATGGCTTCGCCGCCTGCATCGTACGGGATGTATTTGACGTCTGCTGGGTTTTCGCCTGCTGCTTTCATCACGATGGCTGCGACCAAGTGGTCAAGACCACCCGGAACAGAACCGCCACCGATGGCTGTGCCACGCGGGTCAGCTTGATATGCCGCAACAAGATCAGCCATAGAATTCACCGGGCTGTCTTTGCCAACAACCATTGCTGCATAGTCACCGATGGTGCCTGCAACCAGTGTCAGGTCGCGGAAGTTTTGCGGGAACACACCTGTTAGCGAGCGGATCACGATCGGGGTCGAGTTGACCATCAATGTGCCGTGCTGGCTTTCTGCGTTCTCGATCAGGTAACCGATGGCTTTACCGCCGCCGCCGCCTGACATGTTTTCATAGCTGGCTGAACCAACAAGGCCTGCAGCTGTCAAGGCTTCGCCTGTGCCACGCGCTGTGCCGTCCCAACCGCCACCGGCGCCGCCGGGGATCAGAAAGTGGATGCTGTCAACGATCTGATGGCCGCCTGCAACAGCGGGTGTGCCGAGTGTCAATGCAGCCGCAGCAGCGGCCATCACGACCCGGCGGGTCATGTTAAACGATTTCATAGTAGTCCTCCCATTTGACAACCGACCAGTTCACCGGTCAGTTGAGGAAGCTGACCACAACAACCTGACACGGACCTGTCACGACCAAAGAAAGGCATTTGCAGCGATGAAGTTTCTTCTTGTGGAAGATAACATTGAATTGGCAAATGCGATATGTTCGCGCATGCAGCTCGACGGGCATGTCATTGATCATGCAGCAAATCTTAGCGACGCGGATGCGTTTTCTAGGACTGGCGAATACGATCTGATCTTGCTTGATATTATGCTGCCTGATGGTGATGGGCGCAGCTTTCTCAAGGCGCACCGCGCAGGTGAAAACGACACACCTGTCATAGTTTTGACGGCCCGCTCGCAAGTGTCGGACAGAATCACGTTGTTGGATCTGGGGGCGGATGATTACATCACCAAGCCCTTTGATCACGCTGAATTACAGGCCCGCTGCCGCGCCGTTTTGCGCCGCAAAGCAGGGACGGCGCGCACAATTACCCGCTACGGCGATGTGGCCTTTGACCCTGTCGCGGGCCATTTGACTGTGGGTGACAACGTCATAAATCTGCGTAACCGTGAACTGCGCCTGCTCGAGCTTTTGATCAGTGCGCCGGGTCAGATATTTCCTAAGACCAAGCTGATAGATCGGTTGTTTTCTTACGAAGAAGACGTCTCCGAGAACGCGGTCGAAGTTTATATCGGACGCCTGCGCAAACATCTTGAAAACACGGGCGTAACGATCACGACACACCGCGGTTTGGGGTACCGGCTTGACCATGACTGATGTCGTTCGGGTCTCGGGGTCATTGCGCAACCGGTTGGCCGTGACGCTGGTTGGCGGGGCTGCAATTCTGGCGATCTTGTTGTTCATCATTGTCCGCAGCTATGCCGCCCAAATCGCACAACAAGGGCAGGATCAGATCATCGGGGCGTCGGTTAGTTCGATCCTGGACGCGGCAGTTGTTCGCGACGGCGCAGTTGAGGTCGATTTTCCTTATGCGTCGCTTTCCATGCTCGGGACAGAGCGTGATGACCGCGTTTTTTATGCTATTTATCAAGATGATGCGGTCATTTCAGGGTACGAAAACTTGCCCCGCCCACAATGGCAGAGCGGCGAAAATCGCACATTTGAGACTGTCGTTTTTGATGGCGTCCCGATCCGCATGGCCAGCGCCACGCGCACATTGATCGGGGCAAATGTCCGTATCCAGATTGCCGTTTCTGTCGGACAAACCCAAGATGCACTGTCCGGTACGCTCAACCAGATTTCGCAGAACGTCGCGCTGTTCGGTATCGGCTTTTTTGCTTTGGCGGCATTGATTGCCTTTTGGGCAACCGCGACCACCTTTGATCAATTGCAAACCCTGACAACTGCGATTGCACGACGTGGTCCAAAGGACTTGCGCCCTGTTGCGCGACCAATACCGGCAGAACTTGCGCCGCTTGTATCCTCGCTTAACAGTCTGATGGGGCGATTAAACCAGTCGCTTTTGCAATCCGAGAATTTTATGACTGAAGCCGCACACCGCGTCCGCACGCCTTTGGCGACGGTGCGTTCTCATGCTGAAACAACGCTGCAACGGGTCGAGAAACCTGAAAACCGCCAAGCTTTGCGGGCCATGGTGCGGGCAATTGACGAAAGTTCGCGGGCGGCTGGACAACTGCTGGATCACGCAATGATTGCCTTTCGTGCCGACAATATGGAACAGCAGGACATTAATCTGGGTGATCTGGTCCAAGAATTACTAATGCAGCTCACGCCTATCGCCGAAATGAAAGACATCGCGTTCGAGATGGCCCAAGAACCTGACGTTATAATGGTCGGCGATCCGATCCTCATGCAAAACGCCGTGCGCAATCTGATTGATAATGCGCTAAAATACGCGCCAGCCGAAAGCACGATCAGTATTTCTGTATCACATAGCCCCAGCCCGAATGTGGAAATTTGTGATCAAGGCCAAGGCTTTGCACCGGACGAAATTGGTGATCTTGCCAAACGTTTCAAGCGCGGCGCCAATGTCGCAGGCATCGTCGGGTCGGGATTGGGCCTAACAATTGTCGAGGACGTCGCACACGCCCATGGCGGCAAGTTGACACTGACAAACAGACGGCAGGGGGGTGCATGCGCTACTTTATCGTTCTGATTTTGACCCTTTGGCCGTGCAGTCTGGTCGCCCAAGACTGGGAGGACCAGCAGCTGTTTGGTGCAGAAGGTGCGGCAGAAAACCTCACACTGATTTCCAGCACGGACACGTCGTTTTTTGCGCCGATCATCGAAAGCTTTCTGCGCGGTCGTCCAAACGTTTCCATCAACTATTTCGTCACCGGTACCGCCGATCTTGATGCAATTTTTCGCACGGACCCTGATGGGTACGATGTGGTGATATCAAGTGCGATGGACTTGCAATTGAAGTTGGCAAATGACGGGTTTGCTTTGCGGATCGACAACATCGCGCACCCTGCCTGGGCGCAATGGCGGCAAAGCCTTTTTGGTTTCACGACCGAACCTGCAACAATTGTCATCAACAAAGCGGCTTTTGCTAGACAACCGGTGCCGCGTACACGCCAAGAGCTGATCCAAGCCCTACGCGCCAGCCCCGATCAGTTTCGGGGCAGGGTGGGCACTTATGACGTTCGTCAATCAGGGTTGGGGTATCTATTTGCCACCCAGGACGCACGCGCCTCGGAAAGCTTTTGGCGGCTGACCGAAGTTATGGGCAGTCTTGATGCCCAGCTTTACTGCTGTTCTGGTGATATGATTGATGATCTGGCGGATGGAACGCTTGCTGTTGCATACAACGTTTTGGGTAGCTACGCGTCCGCCCGCAGCGAAGCGCTTGGCGATCTTGAGGTGATTTTGC
>NZ_JAFMHR010000086.1 GCF_017854415.1 Yoonia sp.
GTCAGCGATCGCCCTCGCTGCAACCGTCATATTCTGGTTATGAGTCCTGAACCTAAGAATTGGTCGTCTTACAATGACAGCTTGTAGCAACGCGGATCATTGTCGATCTGGTTTGATCCGGAGAGGGGTTGGACACCGCCACCCAGCGGCAAGCGAGGCCGGCAACAGCAATTCAGTGATCCGGCCATTCAGACATGCCTGACGCTGAAGGTCCTGTTTGGCATGCCGCTTCGCCAGACAACTGGGTTCGTCCAGAGCTTGCTGCGGCTGGTTGGGCTGGATTGGGCTGCGCCAGATTTCAGCACCTTATGCCGTCGCCAGAAGACACTAAACGTGAGCCTCCCGTATCGTGGATCAAAGGGGCCACTGAATCTCCTCATCGACAGCACGGGGATCAAAGCCGAAGGTGAAGGCGAGTGGAATGTGCGCAAACATGGCGGCTCCAAACGCCGCATATGGCGCAAGATACACATAGGCATCGACGAGGAAACGCTGGAGGTTCGGGCCGTCGAGGGTGAGCCCGCGAACGCAGCAACATCGGTGATGCTCCCATGCTGCCCGAACTTCTGAACCAAATCCCTCCAGATCAGGACATCGGCAGCGTCACCGCCCCCTCTCGGCAGATTGCTCCGCAATCGCCTGCCAGGCAATGGACGGGGCGTATGACACCCGTAAATGCCACGAGGCGATTGCCGCACGAGATGCCCATGCGCTCGCCATTGTGCTCGAACCAATGGCGCACAAGGCTCGCTCTCACCGCGCAAGAATGCAAAGCCCTGGAAACCGACGAGTGCCGGAGCTGTTGCTCGAAACGGTGCGGTCAATGCTCAACAGTATCTTGGCCGCACTCTGTGGCGACGCTGGTGCGGATACCACCGCCGAAACCGCGTCGAAACGAAGATGCAATGTATGAAACTGCTTGGCCAATCGCTTCCTCTCACACATTCTTCGAATGTGTTGCCGGACTGTGGATGGCGAGGGACTTCGAAAGGCAGGTTGCCGAGATCCAAATCCGTATCGCCGTCCTCAACCGCTACACGGCTCTTGGCATACCTATCACTGAGCCCGTAGGATTAGTCCGTCTGGGGTACACCCGATTTGTGCAACAAAGCCGGTCCTGACCCTAGATGCCGAGATTTTTTGCCACGAACCCGTCCCCAATCGCTTCTTCTACAAACGCGTCAAGCGCCGCAATCAATGGGTTGTCGCGACCCGCCAGCACCATCGCCTGCGACACCTGCGTAAGGACACCCGGCAAGATCCGAAAGCCGCCATCACCGCAGAAATAGCTTTCCAGAGAGGCGCGGACCCCGGCAACTAAATCGCCCCGTCCATCGCGAAAATCTTCAAAACTTTCCGGCGGCGTCCCGGAATGTTCCAGATGCGCGTTTTTTAGGGTTTTCGAAAGGTACATATCATAGGCAGATCCTGTCGCGGTCAGGATCGTCACGCCTCTCCGATCTGCATCTGATACTTGTTGAAAAGGCGCATGTGATCGAACGGCATAGGTGGCTTCGATCACATGGTAGGGGCGTGTAAAACTGATCTGACGGGCGCGGGTTTCGTCAATTGCAAGGAACGCGACGTCCCATCGGTCCGAACTTGCATCGGCGAACACCTTACCAGCCCCTGTGTATATGACTGGTTCGAATGTCACACCCAGCCGGTCCACCAAACGCTGTGCAAGTGCAGGGCTGACGCCGGCAAGCTTGCCACCATCGTTTTGGACAAGCGCCCTATTTCCCGTGTTGATGGCAACTCGAAGAATGTCGTTCTGCGCGATCAAGGCCAGTTCATCCTGCATGCTATTCTCTCTCTTACATATCCAGTGATGTTACGCTGAAGATCAGACACGCAACCAGAAAATTCGCGTTCCTGCTAGAAACCAACGCTAAGGCTCACGGTCTGTTTCAAGGTTGTTGAGCCCACAAACAGGATCGAGATGCCAAGCGTGTACCGTCATTTGTGCTTCTTACAAAAATAGGTACTTTGGACGGTGGTTTCAAAGGATCGCTGTAGGCTGCGCAGACGTTTGATGTGCGGACAAAGTTGCCGTTTATTTCGGTCTCTGAGTCAGCGAACCGGCTTCCAAAGGTGTGGTTTCAATACCCTTCTACTCATTTCTTTAGCGCCGCTCCTTGTCCTGCAAGGCGCCCAAAGACAGCGCCCGATGTCAGGCCTGACCCACCGGGATACCCTTCATAAAAGACTCCGCCGACCATTTCGCCGCATGCAAACAAGCCCTCAATCACCGTGTCATCGCTGCGCAAAACGGCGCCCGCATCCGACACCTTCAGACCACCATAAGTGAACGTAATGCCACCTGTGACGGGATAGGCTTTGAACGGAGGCGTATCGAATTTCTGCGCCCAGTTCGATTTCGCGAGGGCCAAGCCCCGCGTCCCTTTGCCATCCAGCGACGTCGGATCAAAGGCGACGTCATCCATAACCGCATCGTTGAAAGCATCCAAAGTTGCGCGCGCGCCGTGGTGGTCGATGCCGTCCATCTTGGCGCACAGATCATCAAGCGTATCGGCCTCGACAAAATGCGCGTCATGAAACCGGTATTCGGCGTACAGCATGTCGTCCACTTTGGCGTCAAACACCTGCCACGCGAAATGACTGGGCTGATCCAGCACCGCTTTGCCGAATTGTGCGTAGGTGTAATTGCGGAAGTTCTCGCCCTCATCCACAAAACGATCCCCGTTCGCGTTCAACATTACACCAAGGAAATAACAGATCTTGCGGTAGTTCTTACGCTCCCCCGCGGGCAAATCAAGGTTGGCGAAATCTGGCATGTGCAGATCCATGGGTGTCGCATGGCAGTTCGGATAAAGGCCATATTTTGCAGCACCCAGATCATGCGCCATGACCAGACCGTCGCCTGTGTTATGGGGCGTGCCGCGCACCTTCGCCTTTTCCCAGTTGCCGCCCATTAAATCGTTGCGCAGTTTGGCGTTCGCCTCAAACCCACCGCACGCGAGGATCACCGCTTCCGCGTTCAGCGTTTCTTCGCCCACGGTGACGCCCGTGACTTTGTTATCCTGTGTCACCAATCCAGTAACTGCGGAATTGTACAGGATTTCGCCGCCCAGACCCGTGAACGCTGCCAGTTCCATCTCAAACAGTCCGACGCCTTCGTTTTCAGCGGCCAACGTCAGGCCGCCCCAGAACACGTGACGACCGTCTTTCTCAAAACTTTGACGGCTGTAGATCGGTTCAAATTTTACGCCGTGGTTGCCCAGCCATTGCATCGCCGCCAAAGACGTCCCAATCAGGCGTTCCTGCTCGACCGACAGATTGCGGCCGCCATTAAAGGCCAGCAAGTCCTCACCAAATTTCACGCGCGTATATCCACCAAAGTCCGTGACCTTAAGGCGTGGATCGTCAGGATCTTTCAGTAAGGGCAACAAATCCTCGGCCCCGTCATAGGCGAAGCGCATGGCGCCGGCGGTGTATTTCGTATTACCCCCCGCCAAGGTTTCATCTGCTTTTTCCAGCATCAAAACACGTGCACCCCCTTCAAGGGCCGCAATCCCCGCGCACATGGCTGCGTTTCCTGATCCGACGACGATGACATGCTTTGACATAGTTGATTCTCCTGATATGACGTTCTTGTATCCATTCGGATACAATATTGAAAGCCCACGTCATGACCCAGACCGACCCATCCGATATGTCTCAAGGTGGTATTGCTTTTGCCAAACTCATGGCCGCGATCGAGGCCGGAGATTTCCAACCGGGGGATCGGTTGCGTGAAGTCGAGGTCGCCGAGCGTTTGGGCTTGTCGCGCACCCCCATCCGCGAGGCTTTGCGCCGACTTGAAGCTGAGAACATCATCGAACACCGCCCCCGCATCGGCGCTGTGATCCGTACGCTCAGCCGCACGGAAGTTGTGGAACTCTATGAAATGCGGCTCGTTCTGGAACGCACGGCAGCCCAGATGGCGGCGAAACACGCGATGCAGGCCGAGGTTGATGCACTGGTCACAATCAATAAAAAGATTGCGCAGGCCAGTGACACGCCGTCCAAAGCTGCCGCGATAAACCAGCAGTTTCACCGCGCGATTTACCTCGCAGCGCGCAACCGGTTCTTGCTGGAATCCGCGCGCGGACTGAACAATGCACTGCTTTTATTGGGGCCAACCACATTGGCCGATGCAGAACGGATCAAAACCGTCGTCGCCCAGCACGCTGACATCATCGACGCGATCAGCGCAGGTAACATTGAGGCCGCAGGCGCCGCCGCAGAGGCGCATTTGCAAACCTCACTGCGCCACCGCCTGTCGGTTATGACATCATGAAACACATCGTCGTCACGCATCTGATTGCGGCCATCGGTGTTGCGGCGTTTCATATGCTGCACTTGCCGTTGCCATGGTTGCTTGGCCCAATCGTGGCCTGCCTTGTCGCCGCATTGTTAGGTGTTTCCATGCGCGGGATGCCGGTGATCAACAACCTGATGCGCACGATTTTGGGCGTAGCCGTGGGTGCGACATTTACATGGGCGCTTGTTGTCACCATGGCCGGCATGTGGACGACATTGATCCTTGTGCCACTGATGGTGGTCTTGATCGGGCTGATCGGTGTGCCCTATTTTCAACGTCTCTGGGGATTTGATTTCGCCACCAGCTATTACGGGGCCATGCCCGGTGGTTTGCAGGACATGTTGCTGTTTGGCGAAGAAGCGGGGGCCGATGTGCGCGCGCTGTCGTTGATCCATGCGACCCGCGTGATGGTGATCGTGGTCGCCCTGCCGTTTATCTTGCAAGGTTACTGGGGCGTTGACCTCAGCAATCCGCCCGGCGTCCCTGCTGCCTCCTTGCCTCTATCCCAGCTCATCTTGATGGTGGTCTGCGGCGTTGCAGGCTGGCAAATTGCGAAAGCTGTCGGACTGTTCGGGTCTTCTATCCTTGGCCCGATGATCCTGTCGGCGATCCTTGCGTTGTCGGGCGTGTTGCAACACCGTCCCCCCGCCGAAGCAATCTGGATGGCCCAGTTTTTCATCGGCATGACCGTGGGCACGAAATATGCAGGTGTCACAGGTGCAGAAGTGCGCCGCGACGTGACTGCCGCCCTCGGGTTTTGTCTAATTCTTCTGGTGCTGTCGGGGGCCTTTGTCGAAGCCATTCACCTTTTAGACCTTGCACCGCCTATGGAAACGCTTCTGGCCTTCGCGCCGGGCGGGCAAGCGGAAATGACAGTGCTCGCCTTGATCGCGGGGGCTGATATGGCATTTGTCATCGCGCACCATGTGCTGCGCATTGTAGTGGTTATCTTGGGTGCGCCCATCGCGGCGCGGCTGTTTAGGACCAAACCTCAGGGTTGATCATGTGGATCGGTGAGCCATTTGCGTAGGCATTGATCTGGTCGAAAATATCACTGAATTGCAAATCAAACTCGTCCTCGGTGACGTAGCCAATATGCGGTGTTGGCAGGACGTTTGGGTGGGTTAACAACAGATTGGATGTATCGCGCAAAGGTTCTGTGTCGAACACATCAACGGCCGCATGAATGCGGTTTTTGGCGATCTCGACCTCAAGCACGCCTGGCGCAATCAGGCCTGAGCGCGAGGTGTTCACCAGCAAACTGCGCGGTGCCATCTGCGCAAGGTCTTGCGCCGTGATGATGCCACGTGTCGCCGGTTTCAAACGCACATGCAGGCTAACAACATCGCTGGTTGCAAAGAAGGCTTCGCGGCTGTCGGCGACGGATAGCCCATCGGCAATCGCCCGCGCGCGGCCTTCTTCAGACGCCCACCATTGTACGTTCACACCCATCGCGCGGGCATATCCGGCCACAGTTTGCGCAATGCGCCCATAGCCATAAAGGCCCAAGGTGCGCCCGCGCAATGTGCGCCCGACGCCCATTTGCCAATGGCCTGAACGGATCGATGCGGCCTGCTGCGGGATTTGTCGATAGCTGGCAAGGATCAGCGCCAATGTCATCTCGGCAGCGGCATAAGATGGCGTGCCGCTGTGCATATTGGAACTCAGCAGCACATTATTGGCCGTGCAGGCGGGCACATCGACATGGGGATAAACGCTGCGCTGGCTGATCAATTTCAGATTGGGAAGCCGTGCCAGCAAGTCCCCGCCAATCTTGGTGCGTTCGCGAAATAAAACCAGTGCCTCGGCGTCTTGCACCCGCGCAGCAAGGCGTTCGGGGTCGGGTTCGTGATCCGTCCAGACGGTAACGTCATGCCCGTCCAGCTTTTTAAAACACGGCAAATCACGAAGCGTGTCAAACCAATCGTCGAGAATATGAACCTTCATAGGCCGCTCCAGATATTGCGCGGGATCATCACCTCGCCGCGTGCCAAAAGACGTGCCGTTCGAACCAATCCGGCGGAGCGTAAATCAATGCCATCCACTGTCAGATCATAGTCCACCAAAACCTCGATCTGCCCGCTAGCGTGTTCCAGAATGATCTTTTCTGGCCGTTCGTTTGATCGGTTCGCCAACCCTTGCGCGACAGTATTCGGTGTCAGCACACAAGATGCAAGGCACTGCGCGCCGGTCACAGCCATTGTCGGGTGGGTTTTCCAAGGCATGAAGTAGCGCGTGGTTACGGTACCGCCGTCCCGCGCAGGAGCCAATAGCCCGAATTTTGGCGTGACAGAGCTGGCGACGTCTTTGATGCCCATGGCCGCGCCAGCTTGAACGCGTACGTTTTCCATTTTGGAAAAGAAGTCGGTATTATCGTTCAAGGCTTCCGCGCTTTCATATCCGGTCAGCCCAAAGCTCTCGGCGCGTGCGATCACCATGGGCATTGCGACATCCATGCAGGTGACGTCGATGCCGTTGAAGGTATCGATTAGATTGCCCGTGGGCAAAAACGCCCCCGTTGCGCCGCCGATCGTGTCCATGAATTGCAAAGCCACAGGGGCCGCCGTGCCGGGCACGCCGTCGATTGATGCATCCCCGTCATAGACCACACCATCCGCTGATGTCTGCACTTTGGCGATGACCCGCGCACCCGTATTGACCGCGTGGATTTTGACGGTTGTTTCGCCCCCGCTGGCCGCAATCAAGCCCAGCTCAATGGCTGCGGGGCCGACCCCGGAAAGGATATTGCCGCAGGTGGGTTTGAAGTCCACAGTTTGATCTTCAACGCTGACCTGAGCGAAAAAGTAGTCAATATCAGCCCATGGATGATCGGAGCGTGACAGCATCGCGACCTTGGTTGTCACTGCATTTCCGCCCCCGATCCCGTCGATATTCAACGGGTGGCCGGAGCCAACCATGGCGATAAGAACTTGCGCCAAAGTTTCACGGTCTTCTGGCAAGTCCGTGCGGTTAAGGTAAGGGCCACGCGACGTGCCACCGCGCATGAACAAGAAGGGAACAGCGGTTTGAGTCATGTCAGTGGCCACGGCAAATCAAAGGCCCCTTGCAACAGTCCTGGTGGAAAATCGCGGTTCAGCGTCCACGCCATTGCGCAAATAAAGGTGATGCCGAAGGCAGTGTAGCCAGCCGCATAGCCCCAGCTTTTGCCAGCACGGAACCTGATAAACAGAAGCAGAAAGCCTGCTAAGGCGAGGATAAAGCCAACCAATGCAGTGGCCACTAAAAGCCCTGCAAACCAAGCTAGTGTTGCCCATAATCCATACGTGTTCACGTCAGCGTCTTGCAGTTCACGATCCGCAAAAATCGCGTCGGTTTCCTTTGCGCGGATCATCTGCACGACCAGTAGCGCCGCTCCGATCAGCGCGATGGTAGCCACAAAGATCGGGATCACGCGGTCGGTTTTGGCGAAATCTGGCACGAGGGATGCGTTGCCATATGCCACAGCGGCATATCCCATCACGGCGAGCAAAAAGATCAGCGGTGCGCGTTTTGATCCTGATGCGACGTCGCCCTCCGCCTGAATGTTCTTAGCCTGGCGAAGCCCGATGACGACGGACAAAAGCGTGATAATGATCAGGATGATAACGATAGGACTGAACACATATTCCAACCCATCCTCAAAGCTGCGGCGGAATCGCGACGAACCGATCTGATAGGCTTGGTTGGTGTAACGTTCAACTGGCCCCGACAACACAAAGCCGATCAGGAATGCGGGGCGCGACCAATCAAAACGGCGCATCAAAATGCCAAGCAACCCAATGCCGAACAGCGCCACAAGGTCCCAGATTTCTTGGCGCGATTGGAACGCAGCAAAGGCGATGATCATGAACAAGAACGGCGCTAAAAGCGCAAAACGAATGTTGGTCAGCTTCGCGATTCCACCCGAGGCCGCGATGCAGATCAACGTGCCGACGACGTTGGCCAGCGCCAGTAACCAAACGATTGCATAGGTGAAATCGAGGTTGTTTTTTAGCATCGACGGGCCAACCTCGATCGATCCTGAACCGAGCAACGCAACGGCGGAAATGAAGATTGCCATCGACCCGGATCCGGGAATGCCGAACAAAAGCGTTGGGACGAGCCCACCGCCCTCTTTGGCGTTATTGGAGCTCTCAGGCCCGATTACGCCGCGAACGTCACCTTTCCCGAATTGCGATTTATCCTTGGCGGTTTGCACCGTGTGACCGTAGGCGATCCAATCGACAACCGATCCACCTAGACCGGGGATCACACCAACGATTACACCGATCAGAGAACAGCGCATGGACAGCCACAGGTTCGCCCACCAGTCTTTAACCCCTTCCAGCCACCCGCCACCCAGATTGGCTTTATCCGAAATCGCTTTGTCTTGACGCAATAGCGCGACGATTTCGGGGATTGCGAAAATGCCAAGGCCAACGATGACCAGTTTTAGCCCGTCGCCAAGGTACTGATACATCTCGAACGCAAAGGACCCGCTATCCGCGAATATCCATTCGCGGGGGATCATGCGCAATTCGCCTTGCGCGCTGCCCTCGCCAATGGTGCCGACAAGCAAGCCAAGGCAAGCGGCAACCACGCCCTTAATCGCAACGCGACCAGCAAGAATGCCAACCATCGATAAACCGAAAATTGTAATCATCAACAGTTCAGGCGTTTGAAACAGCAGCACGATGGGGCGCGCAGCAAGGATAAAGAATGTCAGGAAAGCCGCGCCAAACAGCCCACCGAACAGCGACGAAGCAAAAGCGGCCGACAGCGCCCGCGCTGCTTGACCCTTCTTGGCCATGGGAAAACCGTCGAGCACGGTCGCTTGGGATGCGGATGATCCGGGGATGCCCATAAGGACAGACGCAAAGGTGTCGGATGTTGGGACAACGGCCACCATACCAACCATCAACGCAAGACCCGTGACAGGTTCCATCCCAAACATAAACGGGAGAAGCAGCGACAGGCCTGCGATGCCACCCAAACCGGGGAAGACCCCGATGCAGAGACCCATAACGACGCCAAGAACCAGGTAGCCAATAACGTGAGGCTGCAAAATCATCGCAAAGGCGTCACCGAGTGCTGGCATTGCCGTTAGAAAGACGTCCATGGCCCCGACCTTTCGCGTAAATTTTCAAGAAAAAAGTAGGATGTCCTCCCCGCACACAAACGGGCGGAGAGGACGCGTGTGGTTACTGAAGAACGACGCCGTAGCGCTCGCTCAACCAGTTGATCACAAAGTCTTTGGCTTCTTGTGGAACGGCTGTGCCGGATTCCAACGCAACCTGCGCGGCAGGACCTGTCATCTGTGGGTACACGCCAAGACGTGCAGCAGAGATTTCAGCAAAGTCAGCGCGCGCTTTCACTTCCTCAAAAGCTGCCGTGTACGTATCGATGGCTGCTTGTGGCGCACCGGCTGGCAGGAAGACCATTTTCTGGGCAGGGAAACCTGCGGTGAAGAAGGCTTTCCATGCGTCCCACTGCGGGCCGGATGTTTCGCAGCCGTCTGTGGCTTCGCAGACTTCCTTGAAGGATGGCATGTCAGGGAATGTCGGGTCACGTACAACGTTGCCGTCATCATCAAGCGCGCCAAACGCGAACCATGGTGTCGCTGTGCCAGCTTCGACCAATGGCGTTACACCAGAAAGATAGGAAGAAGATGTCTGATAGTCGATGTTGGCTTCGCCACGCTCGAACATCAGGCGGCCATCGCCGCGACCTTCAATGCCGAACACAGGCTCGACGTTCAGACCCAGCATTTCCCAAGCCAGAAGCGGCACGAGGTCAAGACGTGTCGCGCCTTGGCTGCCGTAGATGAAGTCTTCGCCAGCAATACCGGACGCATCACCACCGTCACCCAACATGCCCGCCAAATCGGTTGGCAAATAGGCGACACCACCTGTGCCGGACGCCAGAACAACATTCCAATCGGAATACTCATAACGTACGCGTGGGTCGCTCAGCAGGTATGGGAACTGCGTAGAACCGGATGACCCAAAGATGGTCGTGCCATCCTCATATGTCATTTCCTGAAAGTTGTTCGCGCCTTTGGTCGACCCCGCACCGGGATCAAACACAACCACAACAGTCGGGTTGCCCGGCAGTGCTTCGGCCAAAAGCGGTGCGTAGAAATTCGCCCATTTTGCAGAGCCACCCGTTTCGGAGAATGGGATGATCCATTCAACGGTTTTGCCTTCCAGATCGATTGCGTGGCCGTCAGCCATGGCTTGGCCGCCGACCATTGCAGTCGACAAAGCCAGTGCGAGCGCCAGAGGGCGCTGTGAAGTATAATTAGTCATGTGTTCCTCCCAAGGACCGGTCCATTTATGGCCGGATAAATAGAATCAATAGGCCTCCCGAGCCTTCTTGATAGTGGCACCTTGCAGTGCCATCCTTGCATGAACCTTGCATCGCGGTTTTTTTTGGAAAGGTTTCGCAATTGCGGATCGTCGTCGTGGAAGACAATATCTCGCTGGCCAAGGGCATCTGCTATCACTTGCAGGATGCAGGCCATGCTGTGGATATGCTGCATGACGGCACGCAAGCGGATGCGTTTTTGCGCGGTGACGGTGCGGACATGATTGTGCTCGATCTAAACTTGCCCGGCAAAGACGGATTGGCAATTTTGCGTGGTCTGCGCGCGCGGGGCGATCACCGTCCTGTCTTGATCCTGACGGCACAGGCGGAAACCACCGATAAGGTTGCAGGGCTTGATGCAGGTGCGGATGACTACCTTGGCAAACCGTTCGAAATGCAGGAATTCAGCGCTCGCATCCGTGCACTGTCCCGCCGCGTTACCGACATCGGCACCGCCAGCCGCACACTTGGCACGCTGCGGTTTGATTTAAGCACACGGATGATCGAGGGCCCCGACGGCCCGCTAGACATTCCCCGCCGCGAAGTCGCCCTGTTTGAACGACTGCTGATGGCCGAAGGCCGGTTGGTCACAAAACAAGGACTCCTCGACAGTCTGTATGGCACGGGCGCGGACATCGGCGAACCTGTCGTCGAAGTCTACGTGTCGCGCCTGCGCAAACGGTTGCAACCATACGGCGTGCAAATAATCGTAAAGCGCGGGATGGGCTATCTGATCCAGACAGACACATGAAGGACGGCTTTTTTCCATGAACAACGCCCTTTCGCTGCGCGTACGCCTGACGATCGTGATCCTCATTCCGCTTTTGTTGATCGCGGCACTGTTCGGCGGGTGGGCCTATTTTGACGCGCAAACACGTGCGTCCGAACGATTTGATCGCTCGCTTTTATCAACAGCATTGGCGATCAGTCGCGATATCGCCGTAACAAGCGGCGACGCCTTAAGCGAAGAAACCCGCGATTTGCTGCGCGACACATCTGGTGGGGCGGTCTTTTATCACGTCTACGCCCCAGACGGCGTATTCGTCACAGGCTACGCCACGCCCCCGGTCCCCCCCAACACAGCCCTTACAGCAGACGGGCAGACCTATTTCGAAGCGGTCTATCAAGGACAGCCTGTCCGCGTTCTGAGGTTTACACAAACGATGTCGATGGACGGCATAAACGGCGCCTTCACGTTCAGCGTTTGGCAAGGCACTGACCTGCGCGACGGCTTTGTGCGGGGGCGCACGCGCCCTGTTTTCCTGATCATCGCGTCTATGATCGGCGCCCTTGCGGTGATTGTCTGGTTCGGGGTGCGCCTTGGGCTTTACCCTTTGATTGATCTTGAAAACGCGATCGAACAACGCTCTGCCAATGATCTGTCTGTTATCCGCCGTCCCATTCCGGTTGAGGTCAGCGGCATCGTCGGGCGGATCAATTCATTGCTGGAAGAGCTGAAACGAACGCTGGATGTAAAAGACGTCTTCATTTCGGATGCGGCCCACCAGTTGCGAAATCCTATCGCAGGTGTCTTGGCGTTGGCTGAAGCTGTAAAGGCCGCGAAAACGCCGGATGTTTTGCAAACCCGCAGTGATGACCTGATCGAAGCTGCGCGTGAAACCGCTGGGTTGGCCAATGATCTTTTGACCTTAGAGCGTGCCCGCGCAGCTCCGCGCCTAGACGAACTGCGCCGCTTTGACGCCATCCCCCCGATACAGAATCTGGCGGACAAATTCGGCAAAAAGGCGATGGCGACAGATGTGAAATTTCTGAGTGACCTTCCGGATCGGTCCTTCGAACTTTATGGGGATCCGGTATTGTTCGAACAGGCAGTTCTGAACGTGCTGAACAACGCCCTCGCCCACGGCGGCCCGGCGTTAAGCAAAATCGGCCTGTCGGTGTCGATGAGGGCCGAAACCCTTATCGTCATCGTGCGCGATAACGGAAAAGGAATTGCGCCAGCCAAGTTCGACAGGGCTTTGGCGCGCTTCAGCCAGATTACCCCAACGTCCGGTTCCGGCCTTGGATTGCCAATCGCGCAAGCCATCACAGAAGCCTTCGGCGGCCAGATTAAACTGGCCTCCTCTGGGCAAACCTTCACCGTCGAGATGCAGTTTCTCCTCCCTGATCAACAGGTCTGAATATGCAAGCACCGCGAGCGGCGCTTTCCTACAGGTCCAAATCAAGGACATGAATGGGGCCGTTTGGTTTCGGTATCTCGCAGCAGATTTCAATGGCCGCTTCGGTGACATCAGCTTCAACGCAGCGACAGTCATGCCGCAGATGCGAAGAAATGCTGCGTTGGCAATAGCTGCACCTGCACAAGGCCGCTTTGTCCGCAGAGCAGACACCTGCGCAGCGTGCGGCGAAGGTCTCCTTCGAGCCCACACGAGCGGTCAGCTCAGCGCATCTATCACCATCGGATTTAGCTGTTCGGGTTTGGTCATAATCGCCATGTGGCCACCTTTCTTGATCCGTTCGAAGTTCCATCCGGGAACGTTTTCTTTCATCAATGCGACTATTTCAGCAATAGATTTAACTGTGTCAGCGGAGGATAAAACGGTCGTGCCCTTGGGCAAATCTCTTTCCCATTCGGACAAAGAGGTTTGTTCATTCATCACCGCATCCCATTCATGGAAATTTGGTTTCAATGCATGAGAGAACTTGGTCTTCCGGTCTTCGGGCATGGCATTCCAACTGCCCGCACCGGTCCAATAATCCGCAAACCTTTCAGCAGCTATTTCCCACGTTCCCGCTCGACCATTAGTTTTGATTAAATCACGCAGGGAAACAGCTTCCTCATAGGCTTCCATGCGTCCATACTTACTCAGTAGATAGAAGGGATTGGGCTCTATCAGGACCAGTCGGTTCATCTGGTCCTTAAACAGCGCCGCGGCTTTCATTGCTACGCTCCCACCGAATGAGTGCCCAACAATTGAGATTTGGTTACCAGCCGTCGGCAAAAAAGGTTCGATCAGTCTGGCTTGATCCTCCAACCGTTGAAGGTTGCCGTCGTCCCAAGCGCGAGTTTTCCCATAGCCGAATAAGTTGATCGCGATGACGTGGAAGTCGCCAGCTAGTGCGTCCATCAAGCTTCGCCATTGTTTGGCTCCTGCAACGCTTGAATGGACAAGGATGACCTTTTCACCACTTCCTGCTTCGATGAAGTCTGTGTCATGAATTTCCATGTGATCACCTCAAAAACAATAGTGAATTTATTATAACACGCAGTTCGTATTTTCGGAAATCTGGCCAAATTTAAATGGCGCTTTGTCCCGCAGAGCTGACCTTGATGTAAACCGCTGCGCAGGTCTGCTTTCCTGAAGGTTTTTCGATGCGGGTCGGGGTGCAACATTTCCTTCTAGCGGTGCGTG
>NZ_JAFMHR010000228.1:0-1953 GCF_017854415.1 Yoonia sp.
CGAATGTACCGCCGCCAAGGTCATAGACCGCGATTGTCTGCGTGTCTTTTTTGTCGAGGCCATAAGCAAGTGCGGCTGCTGTTGGCTCGTTGATGATCCGCAGCACTTCGAGGCCAGCGATTTTGCCAGCGTCTTTGGTTGCCTGACGCTGCGCGTCGTTGAAGTATGCTGGCACAGTGATAACCGCTTGGGTCACTTCTTCGCCAAGATAAGACTCTGCAGTCTCTTTCATCTTGCCGAGGATCACAGCGGAGATTTGCGCAGGAGAATACTTCTCACCGCGGGATTCCACCCATGCGTCGCCATTGCCACCGTCAACAATGTTGAATGGCATGTTCTTCTTTTCCTTCGCGAGGTCCTTGTCGTCAAAACGACGACCGATCAGACGCTTTACCGCGAAGATTGTGTTTTCTGGGTTTGTGACGGCCTGACGCTTTGCAGGCTGGCCAACAAGACGTTCGTCTTCGGTGAACGCAACGATAGATGGTGTTGTGCGTGCACCTTCGCTGTTCTCAATCACGCGTGGCTTAGAGCCGTCCATGATGGAGATACAAGAGTTTGTAGTTCCGAGGTCGATACCAATAATTTTAGACATATTTCAAATCCCTTTACGCTAGGCGAGTTGAGCGGCGCGAACCCGTTTCGGCACCCGCGCCTGTTGCTAGTTTAAACAAGTCAGATTTTCGTCTGCTCGTTTGATCAAGGCGTATATAGGGATGCGGTTTGTAGGCTGCAAGCGGGGGATAAGGGCACACAGGCTCAAAAATGCAATTTTGACGCAGTAATGGGCCCGAAGCAGCAAAAATGGCGCCTGCGCCCACATAATTTTTGTCGCTACAGGGTTAACGTGAGGCACCCCAGCTGATCGAGGCGCTTTTGCGGGTATAGAATTCGCCCATCAATCCCAAAAGCACCAAGGCTATCGCAACGTAGAACGGGTAGGTTGGGGAACTGAAGTGTGGGTTGTAGTGCAAAAAGATGTACCCGCGCGCCTGATCGATGGTGTGGAAAAGCGGGTTCCAGTCAAACAAGACCAGCATCGAAGACGGCAGCGAGTTTGCGACAAACATCTTTCCCGAGGCAATCATGCTGGCGCGGCTATAGATGCTGACCAAAAGTTTGACCGCATCAGGCGCCCAAGGCTTCATCGCCAGAAAAATCATGCCGACGCCAACACCAGACAGCCATGCGACCAAAAGCATAGCTAAGGCACCAATGGGTTGATCGATCACGACGGGCGTTACGGCAACATGATAGATAAAGAGCACAAAAAAGAGCGATAAAAGCTGCAAGTACAATGACGAAACTGCAGCGGCGGTAATCGAAATCACGGTATTCATCGGTGCGTGCTGCATCATTGCCGAGGCGGGACCTTCTGAGCCGACGACAGCGGATACCGCTTTGGTGTGGCACATGAACAGGAAAATTCCCGACATAATATAGAGTAAGAAGTCACCACGAATGGCGGCCCCGCGCATACCAAGAAAGAAGAACATTGCGTAGAATGTCAGCACAAAGACCACGGTTTGCATCATGTTCATTAGCAATCCAACGACTGCATTGCTGTGCGTTTTACGCACATCACGCACGATCGAATGATAGATAAGCTCCGCCATCCCGAAAAAGGTGCGAGTCGTTGTCTTTTGGATCTGCGGCTGGAACATCTCATAACCTGCTTTGTGGGGCGCGCTGCCCAAACTCACGAATTTCTTGCCGTTCGTGTTGCCTCATATCATAAGGGGGCAAACCTGTTTTTTCAATCATTAGAACAGGCAACATAATGAAACGTGAAGGTGTACGGCATGAATTTTGATCAGTTGGCGGATGTGATGCGCCGTTTGGCGTTAGAAGCAGGCGATAAGATCATGGAGATCTACGCTGATCCCAATTTTGAGGTCCGCTCGAAATCTGACGAAAGCCCTGTAACTGAGGCCGACGAGGCCGCTGATGCGA
>NZ_JAFMHR010000228.1:1963-2555 GCF_017854415.1 Yoonia sp.
GCCTGCGGGCGGCATTCCCTGATGTGGCGCTGGTGACCGAAGAGCAGTCTGATAGTCATGGTCAGAATGTTTCGACATTCCTTATCGTTGACCCGCTGGATGGCACCAAAGAGTTCATCAACCGTCGCGGTGATTTCACGGTCAATATCGCTTATGTCGTTGATGGTGTGCCTGTGCGCGGGATCGTTTACGCGCCCGCGAAGGATCGTTTGTTCTATACGGATGCCGCTGGTGTCGCGGTCGAGGAATCTGGTGATTTCGCGAAGGATAAAGTTGGCCCCGTGGCGCCGATCAAGGTGAAGACACCTGATAACAGTGCTTTGCTGGTGGTTGCCTCGAAATCGCACCGTGATCAGGCGACTGATGACTATATCAACAAGTATCATGTAGCTGACAGCAAGAGTGCTGGTTCGTCATTGAAGTTCTGTTTGGTGGCCACTGGCGAGGCGGATATCTATCCGCGCGTTGGCCGTACGATGGAGTGGGACACGGCGGCTGGCCATGCTGTTTTGACAGGTGCGGGCGGTTCTGTGGTTCGTTTTGACGATCACACGACGCTGAAGTACGGCAAAGCAGATTTTGCCAACCCGTT
>NZ_JAFMHR010000229.1 GCF_017854415.1 Yoonia sp.
GCTACACGGACGACTTTAGTGGGATCAATGATACCTTCCTTCAAAAGGTCAACATAGTCATTGATCGCGGCATCAAAGCCGATCGCCCCCTTGCTTTCCAGCATCCGCGCCACCACGACCCCGCCATCAACCGCTGAGTTCTCAGCGATCTGACGCGTTGGCGCACTCAGTGCGCGGCGCAAAATCTCAAGCCCGGTCTTTTCATCGCCCTTTGCATCGGCCTCTGCGGCCTCAAGTGATTTTGTGCACCGCAGCAAAGCCAACCCCCCACCTGGCACAACGCCTTCTTCCACTGCGGCCTTGGTTGCATTGATGGCGTCGTCCAGCGCTTCTTTCTGACTGGCGATTTCGGCCTCTGACGGCGCGCCCACACGAATGACGGCAACTCCGCCCGACAATTTCGCCAGACGTTCCTGCAGTTTCTCTTTGTCATAATCACTGGTGGTGTTGTCGATCTGTACCTTGATCTGCCGCGCCCGCGCCGTGATCGCAGATTTATTGCCCGCGCCGCCAATGATCGTTGTGGTTTCGTGATCCGATTTGACCCGTTCGGCGCGCCCGAGATGGTCCAGTGTGACACTCTCAAGTTTCATGCCCACTGTCTCGGAAATAACCTGTGCGCCCGTCAGAACCGCGATATCCTCCAGCATCGCCTTGCGGCGATCGCCAAAGCCGGGGGCCTTTACCGCAAGGCACCGCAGGGTGCCGCGCAACTGGTTGACAACAAGCGTTGCCAAGGCATCCGCATCAACGTCTTCGGCAACGATACACAGAGGTTTCCCGGTCTTGAGTACTTGCTCAAGTAGGGGCAGAAATTCTTTCATACTGCTGATCTTGCGATCACACAAAAGGACATAAGGGTCTTCCAGTGCAGCCTCCATCCTCTCGGCATCGGTCACGAAATATGGCGATAGAAAACCGCGGTCGAATTGCATACCTTCGACAACTTCAAGAATGGTTTCGGTCGTCTTCGAATCCTCAACAGTGATCACGCCCTCATCCCCGACCCTTTCGACGGCATCTGCAACCATCCTGCCGATCACAGGATCATTATGTGCTGAAATCGTCGCGACCTGCTCTTTTTCCTTGCTGGTGCGCACAGGCGCAGACATCGACTGCAGGTGGTCACGCGCAATCTGCAAGCCGCGATCCAGACCGCGTTTGATATCAATGGCGCTTGCCCCCGCTACGACATTGCGGACCCCGTCCGAGAAGATCGCATGGGCAAGGATTGTCGAGGTACTAGTGCCATCCCCCACTGCCTCGCCCGTTTTTTCCGCCGCCTGACGCAACATCTGGGCGCCCAGATCCTCTTCCGGGTCCTTGAGACTGATCTCTTTGGCGATGGTTACACCGTCATTGCAGACAATGGGCAGACCAAATTTCTTCTGGATCAGTACGGATTTGGATTTTGGCCCAAGCGTAACCCGCACTGCAGCGGCCAGTGCTGTAGTTCCGCGCAGCAGCTTTTCGCGCGCAGCTGAATGAAAGAGAATATTCTTATGTGCCATGGCCCACCTATTCTTGACCTACTAAAAAAGAATACTGCCAGACGCCCATGCCCGATTGACGTGGATCAATCCGGACCAACCTTCACGAAAGTTGCGGGATCAACGCTGGTTGCGCACAAAGGCCAAGAAATGAGCAGAGGGGCAAGCACACAAAAGCCACCTAGATTCGGGACAATTTACAGAAAAGATCAAAAGCGGGATCCCCCAAACGCGTTGCAGAAATGATAATCATCAATGGACATGCTTTGCCAATTCTTACTAGGGTCTGGCCCCATAAATCGGCTTGATGCTGACGCATTGCTATGATTCAGGACCCCCAAATATTTGGGGGTATGATGAGCAATCTGTATTGGTTGAGTGAGGAACAAATGGGACGGCTTAAACCGTACTTCGCCAAGAGCCGAGGTAAGCCGCGGGTAGACGAGCGGCGCGTGTTGAGCGGAATTATCTTCATCAATCGCAATGGTTTACGTTGGAGTGATGCTCCCGCGGAATATGGTCCGCCCAAGACATTGTATAACCGTTGGAAGCGATGGAGTGACATGGGTGTGTTCGCGCGGATCATGACGGGATTGGCGGCAGAGGCACCCGACAATAAGACCATCTCAATTGATGCGACTTATCTCAAAGCGCACCGCACAGCCTCAAGCCTGGGGCTCAAAAAGGGGGGCGCGGACGTCTGATCGGGCAGACCAAGGGTGGTATGAACACCAAGTTGCATGCCGTCACGGATACCAGCGGTCGCCCAATCAGGTTTTTTATTACTGCGGGTCAGGTGAGTGATTACGCTGGCGCTGAAGCTTTGTTGAACTGTCTGCCAGATGCTGAATGGCTGCTCGCCGACCGCGGCTATGACGCCGATTGGTTCAGAGAGGCCCTAATAGACAGGGGGTATCACTCCATGTATCCTTGACCGCAAGTCACGCAGCAAAACCATCAAATATGACAAGCGTCGCTACAAACGTCGCAATCGGATTGAGAGAATGTTTGGCCGCCTCAAAGATTGGAGACGCATCTCAACGCGCTATGACAGGTGCCC
>NZ_JAFMHR010000087.1:0-1223 GCF_017854415.1 Yoonia sp.
ACTTTTACATTTACGATAGCTGGCGCGTGCTTCGTGGCATTTTCTCTTTAATCGCCTTCGCGACGAGAACCGGGTTTTAGCTACAAATCCGCAACCCCTGGACAAAGTGCTGCGATTGTTGCGATCTCCACTTTCCTGCCAACAGTATCGACCGCCGTCATGACTTGTTGGTTGCGGATCACCACAAAGCTTGGTTGCTTGCTGCATTGGCAATAGGCACCGCGTGATCCAAGGCGGTTTCCTGTCACGGTTTGATGCGAAACGACAGCAATCCGGTAGCCGCCGACATCTTGGGGTTCATCAAGGACATATGTCATCGGAAAGGTCCGAAAACTCGCCAGCCGAACCCAACAAAGGGCCATATCAATGCGACCGGAATGACCCGAAACTGCGCAATTATATTGCCGCGCAGACAAGCCTCGCCAAAATCAGGCCGCAAGTTCACGTGCCCGCCAGACGTGTAGATCAAGGGGCAAAAATGCCCAAATAGCTGTCCGGTATCCGCGGGATCACCCAACCCAAAGTCTGCGTCCACACGCAAGACCTCAATATGAATTGCGCAAAGAACGCGCCTGACCAGCACGACGACCTCGGTCACGAAATTGTCGCGGGCCCGCATCTTGCCTGCACTTTTCTCGCGCTGGGCGCTCTTTCGAGCATCAGTTGCCTTGGATTTGGATTTGGATTTGGATTTGCGACTGCTGTCATATACCTCAATCTGGGGTGAGATCCCACCAAACGGACGCACAAGCACTGTCGCCCGGTTGGCAGGATCATTCTGCAATGACATTGCGACGCGGACGGGCAAAATCATAAACAAGGTCACAAGTGCCAAAAATCCCGCAATCAGCCAAAGCAGAAGCTGAACGACCATCTTAGGTCTCTTTTTCGGTACCGTTGGCGCGCTTTGATTGCGCCTCAAGCGCATGCGCTGCTGCATCGCCCAGAACCTCTGTCAGGCCGGACATTGCACCTTTGATCGCTTCAACTCGTGCGCCCTTTTCATCCAGAATGATTGCGCCAATGGGCTTGATGCCGCCGCCGCCGCCAGTGCCGCCGCCGTTACCCGACTTCGGGCTGTCGGTTCCGCCAGCCCCAAAACCAAAGCCGTAGCTGACAATGGGGATGATGGTGGACCCGTTCTTTTCAATCGGGTCGCCAAGCACGTTCTTGGCATTCAGCAGGCGGTCAAGTTCTTCAACGGTATTTTTAAGAAGCTGTTC
>NZ_JAFMHR010000087.1:1464-4789 GCF_017854415.1 Yoonia sp.
CACAGCGGCAGCAGGCCGCTGCTTTCTATGACAAAGCATAAGCTGCCAAACCACGCGCTGATTGATCTTAGTCAATGTTCAAACCGCCTGAACCTGCCAGGTTGTCCAAGGAAAAAATCCCGAAATATAAGGCCAGTCGCGTGCCAGAAACCATCTTTCGAACCCAAGGTGTGACCAAAGTCTATCAAACCGGCGCAGTAAAAGTCTTTGCGTTGGCTGGCGTGGACCTGTCACTTTATGCGGGCGAATTGACTGTATTGTTAGGACCTTCGGGCAGCGGAAAGTCGACCCTCTTGAACATCTTGGGGGGGCTTGATCACGCCACGGAAGGACGTGTTTGGTTCCGCGACTTGGAACTTACCAATATGCCTGACCGTGGTCTTACCCGTTACCGGCGCGACCATGTTGGTTTCGTGTTCCAGTTCTACAACCTTGTCCCCAGCCTAACCGCGCGTGAAAACGTGCAACTGGTTACGGATGTATCCCTTGATCCGATGCCCGCAGAAGAAGCCTTGGCTCTTGTAGGGCTTGGTGCGCGTATGGATCATTTCCCATCCGAGATGTCGGGCGGTGAACAACAGCGTGTCGCCATCGCACGCGCCATCGCCAAACGTCCCGAGATTTTGTTGTGCGATGAACCGACTGGCGCGCTGGACAGCACTACAGGTGTTCAGGTGCTTGAGGTATTGCAAGACATCAATGAACGCTTTGGCACAACGACGGTGATCATTACACATAACGCGGAAATTCAACGCATGGCGCACCGTGTTATCCAGTTCCAAGACGGCAAGATCAGCAGCGTATCGACCAACGAACACCGCCTTGAACCCGCGCAGATCGTTTGGTGATGCAAGCCCTTGATCGAAAACTCCTGCGGGATTTCAAGCGTTTATGGAAACAGGCTTTTGCCATTTCGATGGTGCTGGCCTGTGGTGTGGCGATATTGTTGACAGCCTTGGGGATGTACAAAGCGCTTAGTGATACGCGCGAAACTTATTATGAACGCAACCGCTTTGCCGAGGTGTTCAGCGCTGTGCAGCGCGCACCAGACAGGTTGGCTGCTGAATTGGCCGCAATTGACGGCGTCTGGGCGGTCGAGACCCGCGCAGTCGGCAACACCGTGCTTGATATACCTGGCAGTGATGTCAGTGCGACGGCGCGCATCTTGTCGTTGCCCGTCGATGGCGCGCCACGCTTGAATGTGCCGATTGTGAAGACAGGCCGCCTGCCCAACCCATCCGCCACTAACGAAGTCATGGTGAACGCAAATTTCGCAATCGCGAACGGTTTTGGGCTGGGCGACTATTTCTTCGCCAACCTGAACGGCCAGAAACGCGCGTTGACCATCACAGGCACCGCCCAATCGCCCGAGTTTATTTACACCATCGGTCCAGGTGCAATCATGCCTGACAACGCGACCTTTGGGATTATCTGGATGCCGCAACCTGCAGTCGCTGCCGCCTTTGATATGACCGGGGCCTTCAATGATGTTTCCTTAACGCTGACGGCAGGGGCGCAGACCGTGAATGTCATTGATGCTGTAGACCGCTTGCTTGATCCCTATGGCAGTTTGGGGGCTTACGGGCGGGATTTGCACCCTTCTGACAGCTTTATTGACGCAGAGATCAAACAACTTCGCACAATGGCGTCGATATTGCCGCCGATCTTTTTCGGGATCTCGGCGTTTCTGGTTAGTATGGTAATGGGCCGGATCATCGCACTCGAGCGAAGCCAAATTGGGCTGCTTAAGGCCGTAGGCTATTCCGACCTCGAGATTTGCCTGCATTACCTGATGTTGGCAGGATTGATTGCTATTCTGGGTATCGCCATCGGGTGGTTCACGGGAGGTTGGTTGGCCCGACTGCTGGCCTCGCAATATGCGCAGTACTTCGACTTTCCCTTCTTGATTTTCAGTACGTCACCGTGGGTCTATGCAGTGTCCGGCATTGCGGCCCTACTCACCACGACGCTGGGTGCAGCACAGGCCGCGATCAAAGCGGCACGTCTGGCCCCAGCAATCGCGATGCAACCCCCAGCGCCACCGCAGTTCAAACGGTCATTGATCGACCGCGCAATGGTCGCAGCCAAGCTAAGCCAGCCAACAATTATGATCTTGCGCAGTTTGCTGCGTTGGCCAGTGCGCAGCGCGCTGACAACGCTTGGGCTTGCGCTTGCCGTGTCAACTATCGTGTCGCCGTCGTTCTTTGATTACGCGTTAGACAAGATCGTCGATAGTGCGTTCTATGAAAGCGCGCGACAGGATGCGATGCTGGTGCTGTCGCATGAAATGCCCGAAAATGTTCTGGGGACTGCGGCTGCCCTGCCTGCTGTTTTGCAAGTCGAGGGACAACAATATCACCCGGTGATCTTGCGCAACGGCAATCACGAAAAACGTACGTCTATTCAGGCAAGCCGTCCAAATACCGACCTGAGCCGCGTCATCGACAGTGACGGCAAACAGATAAATGCGCCACCGGGCGGGGTGGTGCTGACGGATCGATTGGCCGCGCATTTGCGTGTCGGTGTTGGGGATCAGGTAGATGCGAAATTCCTTGGGGGCCGGCAGGAAACCCATGCCTTGACCGTGACGGGCACGGTTGAACAATACTTTGGTATTGGGGCCTATATGGATCTGGAATACGCCAATCAGTTGTTGCGGCAATCTACGCGAATTTCGCTGGTCAACGTTTCGTTGAATGATGCCGAGGTCACAGACCTTCACGCCAGACTAAAGGATATTCCCAACCTTGTGGGCATTGTGATGATGACCGACACCCGCCGTTCATTTTCTGAAACCATTGAACAAAGCATCGGCGTGATGAATACGGTCTATATCGTTATTGCCCTGCTGATCACCATCGGGGTTACTTATAACGGCGCACGCATCCAGCTGTCAGAACGGTCCCGCGAATTGGCCAGCCTGCGCATCCTTGGCTTCACCCGTGCAGAGGTGTCTTACATTTTGATCGGCGAAACCATGTTGCTGTCAGTGCTGGCGCAACCGCTGGGGTGGTGGATTGGCGCGGTGATCGCGACCGCGATGGCTAACGGATTTTCGAGCGACCTTTATAGCATGCCGCTTGTGCTGCATCCCGCCATTTTCGCCAAAGCCAGCTTTGTTGTCCTGCTGGCAAGCTTTGGGTCTGTGATGCTGGTGCGTCGCAGGTTGGATAAACAAAACCTCGTTTCTGTGATGAAAGTAAGGGAGTAAGCGATGACTTGGAAACCACGCACGATTGGTCTTGTGGGCCTTGGCGCAGCAATAATACTTGGGCTGGGTTATGTCGCTTTCCAAGATGATCCGGTTCCGGTTGACCTTCATATT
>NZ_JAFMHR010000087.1:5017-13723 GCF_017854415.1 Yoonia sp.
GAAGCCGCGTTGCATGTGGCACGAACCGAGCTTGCCCGCGCGATCGATGCTGAGGCGCTTGCCGATGCGCAGTACCAGCGCACTCAAACCCTTGTCGAACGCGGTGTCGTATCACTGACCCAGCTTGAAGACGCAGTGCAACGCCTTGCCGTTGCCAACAGCACGGTCGAGGCCGCAACGGCGCGTATCGATATGGCACAAAGCACTCTGAGCCGTGCTGAAACAATGCTGCAAACCCCACAATCGCAGGCGGATGCCGTGGAAAGTTGTTGTCTGGCGATTACCGCACCTGCTGACGGGCTAGTCCTTAGCGTCGCAGGCACCAGCGCAAGACCTGTTGTAACCGGCGCCCCGCTGTTGCGGATTGGTGACCCCGCGCAGCTGGAAATCGTGGCCGACCTTTTGTCGAGCGACGCAGTTCGCCTGGAAATTGGCGCGCGGGCCGTTGTTGAACGCTGGGGTGGTCCTATCGCATTGAGCGCTTCACTGATCAGCATCGCACCTGCGGCTGACACCAAAGTATCAGCACTCGGGATCGAGGAACAACGCCTAGATGCGGTCTTTGATATCACTTCGCCGATCACTCAAAGGGTCGGACTTGGTGATGGATTTGCTGTGTTCTTGCGGATTACTGAATGGCGCAAAGAAGATGCGCTTCAGGTGCCGCTTAGTGCCCTTTTCAAACGTAATGGGGACTGGGCTGTGTTTACAGCGACAGACGGCATTGCGAACGAACAAACCATTCGCATCGGTCGCCAGAACACCCAATTTGCCGAAGTTCTGGATGGCTTAAGTGCCGGTATGGCTGTCGTAACCCACCCAAACGATCAACTGGTATCGGGCGGTGAAATCGTCGAGCGCAGCAGCTTGGACTAGCGCAAGGCTAAACTTCGGCGACACCCACCATATAGTTTTCGCCGTACGCTTTGGCGCATTTCGGGCAGGTTGTATAAATGAAAAAGACCCGCTTGGCGGTCTTGCCCATTGCGGTGGCTGCGACTTCCATATCGTGGGAAAAGTCCTTTGCCTTGCGATACGGACCTTCGAAAACCCGTGTGATAAAATCTCCTGAAAGGGTCGTCATATCTTCGCCTTCAATGTCCTTGGTGACTGCAAAAAAGTGTTCGGCTTCCCATGGTGATGTATCGCGGCTTAGCACAATTTCTGTGGCGAGGTCCGCAGCACCCGCATCTTCGATATGTTCTTGTACGCGGGTAAACACCTGCCCCATGTTCCACGGGATATGCATGGCACTGCGGGTCGTGGCCCGCACGAATTTCTTGTTTTTAAAATGAAGTCGCTGGTTGTCCCAACCTTCCGGCTTAAAACGCGGGCAGCATCCGGTTGTATTTTCGCTGACATCATTTTCGGGGAATGCATTGGTGTGCATCGGGCCTCTCCTATTGAATTGGAAATGTGATGTCGGACTGTACGCTGATGCCCCTTGCGCCAATTGATATCGGTCAATCGCGACGGTGACCGCTGTGGCAGACTTTGTGCACAAGCATCGCAATTTCAAATCAAGGAGACACACCATGGGATTGGTAACTGGCAAAACAGCCCTGATCACCGGTGCCGCCGCAGGAATTGGCCGCGCCACAGCACTGACATTCGCCGCAGAGGGCGCAATTGTCGTTGCCTCGGACGTTGATGACGCCGGCGGCAAGGAAACGGTGGCAATGATCGAAAAAGCAGGCGGCAAAGCAATATACGTTTCGGCGGACGTATCGAAACCTACAGATGTCAAAACCCTGATCGCAAAGGCTGTCGCGGCATATGGCCGGATTGATTGCGCTGTGAACAACGCGGGGATTGAAGGAAAAATTACCCCGTTTGCCGACCAGCCCGAAGATAACTTTGACGCGATCATCGGGGTCAATCTCAAGGGTACATACCTGTGTCTGCAAGCAGAGATTGCGGCGATGCTCAAATCTGGCGGAGGCGCGATTGTGAACCTGTCGTCGATCGCAGGATTGATCGGTTTTCCAGGCTTGTCGCCATATGTTGCTTCCAAGCATGGCGTGATCGGGTTGACCAAAAACGCAGCACTTGAATACGCCAAGGCCGGTATTCGCGTGAATGCTGTTTGTCCGGGCGGGATCGACACCAGGATGTTGGATTCGCTTGCCGAACAAGCCACGGCGGGCGCGCAGTCATCGGCTGAAATGATGGATCCGCTGCACCCGATGGGCCGGATTGGCACACCTCAAGAAGTCGCGGATCTGATCGTCTGGCTGTGTTCGCCGCGCGCGGGCTTTATCACCGGTACCGCCATTCCGATTGATGGCGGTTACGTCGCCCAATAATTGCAACAACAGGGGCAGGATGTCATGACCGATGCCATTATCAGTAAGCGCTCTAGAACCCAGCTGGCTGCAAATATGCCCGACTATGCCGCGACCTATGGTAGCTTTTCTTGGAATACTGCGCATGCGATGTTGGACGGTATGCCGGATGGGCATCTGAACATCGCGCATGAGGCGATTGAACGACATGTCGCCGACGGTCATGGCGCGCAGATCGCGATGCGCTGGATTGCTAAATCTGGTGCGCGCACTGATTATACTTATGCGGAACTGTCGCGGCTGACGAACCAGTTTGCAAACGTTCTGCGCGCGCGCCAATTCAAAAAGGGCGACAAGGTCTATGCCTTGCTGGGCCGTGTCCCTGAACTCTATATCGCGGCCCTTGGAACCTTGAAGGCTGGTTGCGTCTTTTGTCCGCTGTTTTCAGCGTTCGGACCAGAACCAATTCAGGCGCGTATGGAAATAGGCGGGGCGAACGCCTTGCTGACATCGACACGCCTTTATGAACGCAAAGTCGCGGGCATTCGCGCCTCATTGCCAGAATTGAACGAGGTTTTCACTGTTGATGGGGCAACCCGCGGAACGACCGACCTGAAGCCCCTACTAGAAACGGCCTCGGATCAATTCGAAACGGTCCAAACCAGCCCCGAAGACACGGCACTGCTGCATTTTACATCAGGCACAACTGGCAAACCCAAAGGTGTCGTGCATGTGCATCAGGCGGTTGTTGCCCATGACGCAACGGGCAGGTTGGCATTGGATATGCGACCGGGCGATGTCTACTGGTGCACGGCTGACCCCGGTTGGGTCACAGGTACATCTTACGGCATTATCGCACCGCTGACCAACCGGACCACGATGATAGTCGACGAGGCAGAGTTCGACATCAACCGATGGTACGACATCCTCAGCACTGAAGCTGTGAATGTTTGGTACACCGCCCCCACCGCAATCCGTATGTTGATGAAAGCTGGGGCTGAGGCCATAGGCGCGCGCTCATTTCCCAACCTACGTTTTATGGCAAGTGTCGGTGAGCCGCTGAACCCAGAGGCCGTGGTCTGGGGCAATGATACCTTTGGCCAACCTTTTCATGACAACTGGTGGCAAACCGAAACCGGTGGAATCATGATCGCCAACTATGCCGCGATGGATGTCAAACCGGGATCGATGGGCAAACCACTGCCCGGGATTGCAGCAGGCATTGTCGAAGTCATCGGCGACACTGTCACGGAACTAACCGCGCCTATGGCAATGGGGGAACTGGCCTTGCGTCCGGGCTGGCCATCGATGATGCGCGGTTATCTGAATGAGCAGGCCCGCTACGACAAGTGTTTCAAGGGTGGCTGGTACCTCAGCGGTGATCTCGCGATGCGCGATGCTGATGGATACTTCTGGTTTGTTGGCCGCGCAGATGACCTGATCAAAAGTGCTGGCCACCTGATCGGTCCATTCGAGGTCGAAAGCGCGCTGATGGAACACAAGGCCGTGGCAGAGGTAGCAGTGATCGGCTTGCCTGATGAAACGGCCGGACAGATCGTCAAAGCCTATGTCGCACTTAAACCGGGACATGTGCCAAGCGATGATCTGCGGCTCGATCTTTTGGGGCATGCACGTAAACGACTTGGCCCCGCAGTAGCCCCCAAAGATATCGCATTTCGTCAAAACCTGCCCAAAACCCGCAGTGGCAAGATCATGCGCAGGCTGTTGAAAGCCCGCGAAATGGGACTGCCCGAAGGTGATATCTCAACGCTGGAAAGTGACGAATCATGACCTTAACCCGCACCAAACCCCGCCTTGACCAAGCGCATGTCCGCGAGTTGCTCAAATCAATGCTTCGCATCCGTATGTTCGAGGAAAAATGCGCTGAAGCATACACGCAGCAGAAAATCCGTGGATTCCTGCACCTTTATGATGGTGAAGAGGCGATCGCTGCTGGGATCATTCCGTTGCTCGAGGCAGGTGACCGGCTAGTTGCGACATACCGTGAACACGGTCACGCCTTGGCGCGCGGTGTGCCGATGGAGGCCGTTCTGGCAGAAATGTACGGCAAAGCAGGTGGATGCGCTGGCGGGCGTGGCGGGTCGATGCATTTGTTTGATGCGGCGCGGAATTTCTATGGTGGCAATGCGATTGTGGGTGGTGGCTTGCCGATGGCCGTCGGGTTGGCCTTGGCTGACAGAATGCAAAATACCGATGGCACAACGGCGTGCTTTTTTGGCGAAGGGGCCGTGGCCGAAGGTGAGTTCCACGAAAGCCTGAACCTTGCTGCTTTGTGGAAGTTGCCGGTGCTGTTTGTCTGCGAAAACAACGGCTATGCGATGGGCACAGCGCTTGATATCTCGGAGTCTGAAACCGACATTGCAGCCAAGGCGCGCAGTTACGCGATCTCCTCAGAAGTGGTGGATGGCATGGATGTTGTCGCCGTAGAGGCTGCAGCACGTCGCGCAATTCAGGCAATCTCGGAGACGGGCAAACCCTATTTTCTTGAATGCCGCACATACAGGTTTCGTGCGCATTCGATGTTCGACGCCCAACTTTATCGACCAAAGTCCGAAGTGGCTGAGTGGCGCGAAAAAGGTCCTATCGTGCGGTTCCAGGGCTGGGCTATGAAAAGCGGTTTGCTGCACGATGACGATATTGCGGCGATCAAATCTGAAGTTTCCGCAGAAATTGCGCAGGCAGTGGCCTTTGCGGAATCAAGCGACATTGAACCGCTAGAGACACTGACGCACTACGTTATGGCAGCTGACCGACCTGACCCACCCAAAGTGGCGACCCCCGATGCAATGATGCAAACAACCTATCGCGACGCCATGAAGTCTGCGATCACAGACGCCCTTAGCCGCGATGACCGTGTCTTTTTGATGGGCGAAGATGTGGGTCATTACGGCGGATGCTATGCGGTCAGCAAAGGCCTGCTGGACCAGTTCGGTCCAGATCGTATCCGCGATACGCCTTTGTCGGAATCCGGGTTTACCGGTGCCGGGATTGGTGCAGCCATCGCTGGCATGCGCCCGATTGTCGAAGTGATGACTGTCAATTTTTCGTTGTTGGCGCTGGATCAGATTATGAATACTGCCGCCACCTTGCGGCATATGTCCAACAACCAGTTTGGTGTGCCGATCGTTATCCGTATGGCGACCGGAGCCGGCAAACAGCTTGCCGCACAGCACTCGCATTCGCTTGAAGGGTGGTACGCGCATATCCCCGGTCTGCGGGTATTGGCGCCAGCGACGCTAGAGGATGCGCGCGGTATGCTTTGGACCGCGTTGCAGGACCCAGATCCGGTGCTGATCTTTGAAAACGTTATGCTGTATAACAATGCAGGCGAGATCGCTGAAAATGCAGGCCCCGTCGATATTGACCGTGCCGTCGTGCGACGCCAAGGTCGCGATATTTCCTTGATCACCTACGGTGGATCGCTGTTCAAGACGCTTGACGCGGCCGACGCCCTAGAGGCCGAAGGGATCAGCGCCGAAGTCATCGACCTGCGCAGTTTACGCCCCCTTGATATGGAAACCATTCGGACATCGGTTGCGCGCACGCATCGCGTTTTGATCGTCGACGAAGGCTGGCGCAGCGGCAGCTTGTCGGCGGAAATCGGGATGCGGCTGGCAGAAGGATCGTTCTACGATCTTGACGCTCCGCCCGGTCGGGTCTGCAGCGCTGAAGTACCAATCCCTTATGCCGCGCATCTAGAACAAGCCGCCCTTCCGCAGGTGTCCAGCATTATCGCCGCTGTCAAATCATTGATGGAGCAACAACCATGAGCCAGTTCCTGATGCCGTCGCTTGGTGCAGATATGGCCGACGGAATTTTGGTCGAACAACTGATTGCGCGGGGTGATCCGGTGCACCGTGGCGATATCATTGCCGCGGTTGAAACCCAAAAAGGAGCCATCGAAATCGAGGTGTTCGAGGACGGCTTTCTGGACGACTGGTTGGTCCCACTTGGCACGAAGGTCGCAGTTGGCACGCCGATCGCAAATATCCGCACAAGTGACACGCCTGACATCCCCAAACCCGTCGACCCGCCACCGCCGCCGCGCCCGTCGGAGGCGCCACAGCCAACTGACCCAGTAGCGCCACCTGATCTACCTGAAGACCCGATGCCTCCGCCATATCAACCGCCAGTGCAGCCGGAGGAGCTTGCCGGACAGGATCGTCAGCGGGTGTCCCCCGCAGCAAGACGGCGCGCAGCTCAGATCGGGTTTGATTTGTCGGCACTTGGCACCGACCGGATCATTGCCCTTGGCGACCTGCCCGATACGCCCGCGGTCGAACCTATGTCTGCGATGCGCCAAGCCATCTCGGCTGCGATGTCCCGATCAAAGCGCGAAATACCGCATTATTACTTGTCGGACAGCATAGATCTGACGGCGGCAGAAGATTTTATAACCCGTCACAACGCCAATCTACCACCTGACGCGCGGTTGGCAATTGGCGCACTGTATGTCCGGGCTGTGGCGCTTGCCGCCCAAGCCTTTCCCGAATTCAACGGGCATTTTGAAAATGAACGGTTCGCGCCCGCCCCTGCTGTGCATTTGGGAATGGCGATCAATTTGCGCGGTGGCGGATTGGCAGCCCCAGCCTTGCATGACGCGTCAGAGGGGGATTTGGACGCGTTGATGGCGCGGCTACGGGACTTGGTCGCGCGCGTCAAAAAGGGCCGTTTCAGGGCGCGCGAATTGGCTGATCCGACCATCACTTTGACCAGTCTGGGTGACCGCGGGGTTCGCGGGATCACAGGTGTTATTTTTCCGCCACAAGTCGCCATTGTCGGGATTGGCACACCCAGTGTTCAAGCTGCAGTGATCGATGATCAGATCAAGCCGCGCCGCATCGCAGACATTACTTTGGCCGCTGACCACCGCGTCAGCGACGGCCACCGAGGTGCGCGGTTTTTGCGCGCCATCATTGACCACCTACAACACCCGGAGACCTTATGACAAACTTGGACATCCGCGCCCTTATCACAACTCAACTGGGCCGTATCGCACCTGATATTCCAATTGAAAGCATCGACCCCAAAGCCGACCTGCGCGATGAGTTTGATATTGATTCGATGGATTTTCTGACGCTGATCACGGCACTGGGAAAGGAATTGTCCTTGCCGATGCCCGAAGCCGACTATGATCAAATGCGCAGCTTTGACGACCTGTTGACCTATCTGCAAACCAACACGAACTGACATTGCAGGCAAACAACGGGCGATTTTGACATTGCTCAATCAGACAACTTGCGGCGGATACTAAAGTCGAAGGAAATAAAAGGCGCATAATGTTCTCGAACGCGATCAAACTAGCCACAGTCAGCGGCTTTGATATCAAAGTAGACCCAAGCTGGGCATTGATAGCTGCATTGGTCACTTGGACCCTGTCTCAACAGTATTTCCCGGCCACACTGCCTGAGCAGACATCACAGATGTATGTCGTTATGGCAGTCGTAGCGATGCTAAGCTTTTTCGGCTCGTTGTTGCTACACGAACTGGCCCATTCAGTTGTGGCGCGCAGGTTCGGAGTTCAGATAAAAGGCATCACACTGTTTTTGTTCGGCGGCGTAGCAGAGCTGGCGGAAGAACCGAAATCGGCTACCGCGGAATTCTGGATTGCCCTCGCAGGCCCCGCGATGAGCCTGAGCCTAAGCGCCGTTTTCTGGTTACTCGCGCAGCTGTCCGTCCAGTTATTGAATGCCCCTGCCGTGATAGAAACGTTGTCATACCTTGCCGCGGTCAATCTGGTCATTGCCTTGTTCAATCTGGTTCCGGCCTTTCCGCTTGATGGTGGCCGCGTATTGCGTGCGTATTTGTGGCACCGTCACGGTGACATCCTTCGGGCCACCAAAGCTGCAGCCCGGTCGGGCACGATTTTCGCCTATGGGCTCATGTTTCTAGGCGTATTGGTCTTGTTTCAGGGCCTGCTGATTACCGGGCTTTGGTATATAATGATCGGTTTTTTCGTGATGGGCGCGGCGCGCGGCGCGTATCATTCACAAATCATGGATAATGCCTTTGCGGGCAAGACCGTTGGAAACTTGATGGTCCAGAACCCGATTGTAGTGTCATCTGAAATGACCCTGTCGGACTTTGTGAACACGGTTGTACTGTCAAAGCGCGTCAGCTTTGTGCCTGTAGTCGAAGATGGCATTCTGTTGGGCCAAATTGACAAGGACGTCTTGTCCGTCATCGATCACGACAACTGGAGCAACACCCGCGTTGGTGATGTATTTGCCGGATTGGATGTGGCATCGACGGTTCCACCCGATATGCCTATCAGCGGCCTGCTGGCGCAAATTGCGCAAACGGGCACGCGCAAGTTCTTGGTGGTGAAAGATCACACGCTGTTGGGTGTAATCACTTTGGCCAACCTCATTGGCTATATGCACACGGTCGAAAACATGCG
>NZ_JAFMHR010000088.1 GCF_017854415.1 Yoonia sp.
GGTAGCTACGCGTCCGCCCGCAGCGAAGCGCTTGGCGATCTTGAGGTGATTTTGCCTTCAGATTTTCCCACAACAATGATGCGCACGGCTTTTGCGTCCAAAACTACAAAGAACCCACAGATTGCCGCTGATTTCATCCGCCACTTGACGGCGTCTCAGTCGAACACGAGCGGCACTGATGTGTTTCCATTGCCCCCTCTGACACCCAGTCTTGATCAAGAAGGGCGTGCTGCGATCGCGTTGGAACCTGCTTTGATGACTTATCTTGATCGGCTCAAGCGCCGCACGTTTTTGCGCGAATGGGAAAGTGCAATAATTCAAACACAGGACTAGAAAGCCGTTTCTAAATCGTTATAGTTTGCACAAACAGACGGAGTTTGCGATGAAAACGATCAAAGGACCGGCGCTATTTTTGGCGCAGTTTGCTGGCGATGAGGCCCCATTTAATACATGGGATGGCATCACGAAATGGGCCGCTGATTGCGGATATAAGGGCGTGCAAGTTCCCACTTGGGATGGCCGCTTTTTCGATCTGGCAAAGGCTGCATCGTCCAAGGACTACTGCGATGAATTCAAGAGCCAAGCCGCGGCAAACGGCGTCGCAGTCACTGAACTTTCGACCCATTTGCAAGGCCAATTGGTCGCAGTGAACCCTGCGTATGACACTGCCTTTGACGGGTTCGCGGCCCCTGCAGTCCAAGGCGATCCCAAGGCGCGACAGGCATGGGCGGTTGATCAAGTGAAGCTTGCGTTGTCTGCATCAGCGCACATGGATTTGACGGAAATGGCCACATTTTCGGGCGCATTGGCTTGGCCTTACATCTATCCATGGCCGCAGCGCCCCGAAGGATTGATCGAGGCCGCTTTTGACGAACTCGCTGCGCGCTGGCGTCCAATCCTCGATCACGCAGATCAATGTGGTGTCGATGTTTGCTATGAAATCCACCCCGGCGAAGACTTGCATGATGGCGTAACATTCGAGATGTTTTTGGAACGCGTAGGCAGCCATGCCCGCTGCAACATGCTCTATGACCCGTCGCACTATGTGCTGCAATGCCTTGATTACCTTGATCATATCGACATCTACAAAGACCGCATCAAGATGTTTCACGTCAAAGACGCTGAATTCAATCCAACCGGCAGGCAAGGTGTCTATGGCGGCTACCAGTCTTGGGTCAATCGCGCAGGTCGCTTTCGCAGTCTTGGTGACGGGCAGGTCGATTTCGCCGCGATTTTCTCCAAAATGGCGGCCAATGATTTCGACGGCTGGGCGGTGGTTGAATGGGAATGCTGCCTCAAGCACCCCGAAGATGGCGCGCGCGAAGGGGCGCAATTCGTCAAGGATCACATTATCCGCGTGACGGACCGTGCCTTTGATGATTTTGCGGGTGGCGAGGTGGATCACGCGGCCAATCGCAAGATGTTGGGGATCTAGGCCATGACTTATGAAAGACCCATCCGGCTTGGTATGGTCGGCGGCGGTAATGACGCTTTTATCGGCGGTGTGCACCGGATCGCGGCCCGCATTGATGGGCGCTTTCAACTGGTTGCAGGCGCATTGTCGTCGACACCCGAAAAGGCGCAAGCATCAGGGCGCGCGCTTGGGCTTGATCCTAGCCGCACCTACGGTGACTTCAAAGCAATGGCGATCCGCGAGGCGCGCCTGAAGGACGGGATTGAGGCGGTCGCAATTGTCACCCCAAATCACGTCCACTATGCGGCCGCACGTGAATTCTTGAAACGAGGGGTACATGTGATCTGCGACAAGCCGCTGACCGCGACTTTGGCGGACGCTAAAAAGCTGGTGAAGGCGGCGCATGACAGCAAAGCGCTGTTTGTGCTGACCCACAACTACACAGGCTACCCGCTAATGCGGCAAGCCCGCCAGATGATTGCCGAAGGAACTCTGGGCAACATCCGTGTTGTGCAGGTGGAATATGCCCAAGACTGGTTGACCAAGGCAGAGGATTTCAAACAAGCTGCTTGGCGCACGGACCCTGCAAGATCGGGTGCGGGTGGATCAACGGGTGATATCGGGACCCATGCATTTAATCTGGCAAGCTTTGTCACAGGACTAGAGCTTGAGACGCTTTCAGCGGATCTGCAGGCCTTTGTCAGCGGTCGCCAGCTTGATGACAATGCGCATGTGATGATGCGTTTCAAAGGCGGTGCGCGTGGGATGCTTTGGTGCAGCCAAGTCGCCCCCGGCAATGAAAACGGACTGCAGTTGCGTGTTTACGGTGAAAATGGCGGGCTAGAATGGGCGCAAGAAAACCCCAATCAGCTTTGGTACACGCCGCACGGCGAACCAAAGCGGCTTTTGACACGAAGCGGCGCTGGTACAACTGATGCTGCCGCACGTGTGTCGCGCATTCCTGCTGGCCATCCAGAAGGCTATCTTGAAGGTTTTGCCACCATCTACCGCGAGGCAGCAGATGCGATCACCGCACACCGTGAAGGGCGCGATGTGCCCGCAGATGTGCTTTATCCAACCATAGATGATGGGCTAAAAGGCGTACAGTTCGTTGATGCCTGCGTGCGATCATCCAAGCGCGATGGTGCGTGGGTAAAACTAGCGCCCTAGCGTGCGGGCGATCTGCTCTGACAGTTGCAAAAGCGCTGCGGCTTGGGCCGTTGCGATGCTTGGCAGGGACTGATCTGTCATCGGCACACTGATATCAAAACTGTTGGCCGTGTTACGGAAATCAATCCCGTCGCCGCCAACATAGAATTGCCCGGTCAGATGGAACGCGCCGTCTGCACCCGACAGCATGCGCGCGACACGCACATCAATGGACACATCCGGCAGGCCCACAAAGGGCCAAGGTTCAGGTCCGACATCGGTGTTCAAAATATCGCTTAGGCTGCTTGTCAGGATCAAGGTGACCGCACGCGCTGGGTCATCCGCCCAAAACACATCGTCATTGCTGGCAATCAATCCGCCCGGTAATTCGCGCGCGACTTCTTCGGCGGCGGCGTACGATGGCAATGACACAGTACGCACCATCGCACTTCCTACCAAGGGACGCAGTTCCAAGCTTGACGCCTGGGGCGTCATCGCAAGCCTGTCAATCGGGGCGGAACATGCCGCCAGTGCTGCGAACAAGGCAAAGCAAAAAGTTCGGGTCATCATAATTAGCGTCCTGTCAGCAAGGAATTGGGGTTGCGTTGGATCGTGCGCGAAAGCGTGGTGACTGCGTCTGCCGCAGATTGGATATCGCGCAAGGTCTGCAATGTTTCGGCGCTAAAGCGCGAGCGGTCACTATAGCTTTCGATCACGGCTTCTGTTTGCACCACCAACCGGTTTGCACGCGCCGACAAAGCGGGCAGGGTGGCAACTGCGTCTTCGATGGCCCGTGCGGCTTGATTGGCGGTTGCAAGGACGGCGTTGACGTTTTCGATTGCGCCGCCAACGCGGACCTCGGCCAAGAACGCACGCATTTCATCCAGCGCCCCGTTCAGGCTGGCGGGCAAGGCCACGGCGTCATCAGTCCCGATAAAGCTATCGATCGATGCCAGCGTCGCCGCTGCATTTGCGATTAGCGCCTCGAACTCTAGGCTGTTCGCGCGGTTTGTCAGTTGCTGAATGTCGGCTGTAATCTGTGGCAAGTTGCGGGTGGCGATTTCGATGTTGATGGCCGCTTGATTTGCGGTCTCGATCGCTGTGTCAAAATCACTGATCAAGTTCACTTCGGTCGCTTCTGCCAATAAGGCATCAAGCCCGGCAATAACTTCGCGCAAGTCACGCGGGATCGATTGGATGTCGTCAGATGCGATCAGCGCGCGGGTTTCGTTCGCCAAGGCAACCAGCGATTCCGGTGTGGCGCGGATCGCGTCATCATTTGCTAAACGTTCGATGCTGTCCATCAAGTCAATCGCGCCATCCATGAGCTCTTCTACAGGCAGCGCGTTGATACGGGCCAGAACACCCTCGGCGGTGGCTGCTACGTCAGAGATTTCAGAATCCGTGATGGGGATCACAGGGAAATCACCCGATGTCAGCGTGATGATCGCAGGCAACGCGTCTTCAATTGTGACCAATTCGACAAGCAACGTTCCTGCAAGAATATTGCCGGTGACCATGCGTGCACGCAGACCTTGGGTCACCAGATCCGATAGCAAGACAAGTGCGTCGTCTGCGGTGGCGCCGGCTGGCATCCCTAGTCGCGTGGGTTCTATCGACAACACGGCTTGCAGTCTGACGGTGGCTGTTTCGCCTTCGCCGACGACGATCGCGCTCAGGTCGCTAACTTCGCCGACACGGATACCCTGCAGCCTGACTTCTGACCCTTCAACCAATCCGCTCACGGTTTGGTCAAATAACACGGCCACCTCGAGGATTTCGGCGTTTGGATCGGTAAACAGACTGTCACGGGCAGATTGCTGATCGTCGAAGATATCAAAGCGGTGCCCTTCGTTGACAGGCCGTCCACCAGATACCACGGTATCAAAAGCGATGCCGCCTTCGATCAAAGAGGCCAAGGAGCTGACATCCAAAGAAACCCCGCCCGTGCCAAAAGAAACGCTAAACCCCGACGTGTCCCAAAAGCGTGTGCTAGTCGTGATGCGGCGGTCATAGGGGCTTTCGATAAACGCATTAACCACGACTTGGCGGCCATTGAATGAAAGCTGTGGTTCCTCAAGATAGCCGACCTGAATACCTTTGTGCAAAATAGGGGCACCTGCAGCAAGGCTGCCACCGTCGTCTGCACGCAAGACAACCGTTGTGCCGCGTTGGTTTGCGCGGGTCAGGTTTGGTGTCTCAAGGCCTGTGAATACATATTGGGCGACATCTGCTTCGGTGTCCCAATTGCCCTCGATGAAGACACCCGACAAGACAGTTTCAAGCCCGGTAATCCCGCGCACCGACACATCGGGGCGCACGACCCAGAACTGTGCGTCATCATCCAGATAAGGAGCGACTGTTTTATCGATCCGGGCGTGAACCAGAACTTCTGCAAGACCTTCGGCAAATTCAACGCCTTCAACTTCGCCAATAGTCACATCGCGGTACTTGATCGTCGTTTCACCTGCTTTGATACCGGATGCATTTTCAAAAATGATCGTCACAAGCGTGCCGCGGTCATTGTAGTTCTGCCAAGCAGCCCCAAGCGACACACCCAAAGCAAGCAAAGGCACCAACCAAACCAGCGATAAACGCTGTGTGATGCTTTTCTTCGCAGGTCTCACGTCAAGCGGCGCGGGGCCGTTAGATGGTGCATCATTCATTGCGGTGTCCTGTCTGCGTCCCATATCAGCCGCGAGTCAAATGACTGCGCCGAAAGCATTGTAAATATCACGGATAAAGCAAAGCTAACGGCTGCTATACCGGGATTAATAGTCGCGATGGTATCGAGTTGTACCAACGCGGAAAGAATTGCAACGACGAACACATCGATCATCGACCAGCGTCCGATGAATTCAACGGCTTCATAGGCTTTGTGCCGCCCATGTCGGTTTTCACGTGATTTTCGCTGCACACTGATCGCCAGATAGATAATCGCCATAAATTTACCCATCGGGATCACGACTGAGGCAACAAACACAATCGTCGCAATGCCCCATGCTCCGTGCTCGGCCAGTTCTACGGCGCCGCCAATGATTGTGCTTTCGGAGCGTTCAACAAGGGTAGATGTCAACAGCATCGGGTAAAGATTGGCGGGAATATAAGCGATCATTCCAGCAATCAGCCATGCCCAGACCTTTTGCAGGCTTTGGGTATCGCGGCTGCGCAGGGTCCCTTCGCAGCGATCACAGATAGCCGTTTGCACAGCATGCACTTGCCCACAGCGTTGACACGCCACAAGCCCCGCATCGCGTGCCGAGATCAGTGCTTGGTCGTGTCCAGCGCTTCCCAAATCGAATACCTACAAATCAGTTGATCTTTAAGGACAGTGATCACCACCACCCCGGCGAAGGCCCAAAAAGCGGGGCCAATTGTGACGACTGCAAGACCGGCTACCTTAATAAGGGCCACAGTTACGCCGACGATGAAAATCTCGGCCATGCTCCAGGGGCGCAAACGTTCAGCGAATGCAAATGCCGTTCGCGCGCCGTTGCGGGGGCTTTGTTCACGCACCAGTGGTCCCAGCGCATAGATCAGCGCCGTTAATCGCATCAACGGGATAACAACAATAAAGAACGCAACCGCAATAGCCAGCGGGAAAGCGTAGCCGTCGTTGAAGGCCAAGACCGCGTCAATCACGGATGTCGCATTATGCAGGCCGCCTGCGTCCAAGGTTAAGAACGGGAAACTTACGGCTGCGATCATCATCACAAATGCGGTCAGCGCCAAGCTGAGGACTTGGGCAATTGCCGCCGGTTGCGACGTCATCAAGACAATGCCGCAGCGCTGGCAATGGGCGCGCGCGCCGTCAGGCAGGCTTTGGGCACGGTGAAGCGTGTCGCATTGCGGGCAAGCGACGAGGTCATCCAGCTGTGGTAAGGTTGCGCTCACTTCACGTATGCTCCTGCGGGGACTTGCCCCAATCTTTGCGCGACGTTATCGCTTGGGCGACTGATATGCTATGCCTGACCCAGCCACAACTCAACTGACCGAGAGCGCCATGACAAAAACCGTTTTCCCGCCGTGCCAAGCACCAATCATCCCCGTTGTCGGCCAAGATGGTTTTCCTGTGGGGCGCATTTTTTGCGTCGGGCGCAACTATGCGGACCATGCTGCTGAAATGGGCCATGAAGTTGACCGCGAAGCCCCGTTTTACTTTACGAAATCCGCCCATGCTATTTTGCTGTCCGGCCAAGATATGCCTTATCCGCCGCGCACCTCCGATTTGCATCACGAGATGGAGTTGGTCGTCGCAATTGGCGAGACGGCAAGTAACATCCCGATAGATCAAGCGATGAGCGTTGTCTTTGGCTATGGCTGCGGGCTTGACATGACCCGCCGTGATTTACAGGCAGCTGCAAAAGAAAAGCGGCGGCCCTGGGATACAGGCAAGGATTTCGACAATTCTGCGATTATTGCACCTTTGACGCCAGTGGCTGATGCAGGCGATATTGAGCATCTCGCGATCAGATTGTCTGTGAACGACGAGGTCCGCCAGATATCGACGCTTGATAAAATGGTTTGGTCTATCCCCGAAATTATCGCTGACCTATCGACGCTATATACTTTGCACGCCGGTGACTTGATCATGACAGGAACACCAGCGGGCGTGGGTCCCGTGGTGCAAGGTGACGTATTACGCGGCACAATTGGCGATTTCGCCCCACTTGAGACGCGGATAGTCTGATTAACTCTGCGTTGCGCTTCCCGCGCCAACGCCCCAATTAACGCCCAGTCGCTGACTGATGGAGGACCACGATGACCACATCCCGCCGCACCCTGCTTGGGCTTTTGACCGCAGCATGTTTGTCTACAACTGCGACCGCCCAAGAGGTCACCTTGCGCTTGCATCAATTCCTGCCTGCGCAAGCGAACGTGCCCGCACATATTTTAGACGTCTGGGCCGACCGTGTCGAAGCGGACAGCGATGGTCGTATCAAAATCGACCGGTTTCCATCGATGCAGCTGGGTGGGTCGCCGCCGCAACTGATCGATCAGGCGATCGACGGTGTGGCTGATATTATCTGGACCGTTGCGGGTTATACGCCCGGCCGTTTCCCGCAGCTCGAAGTGTTCGAGCTGCCGTTCATATCCCCCGACGCCGAAGCCACATCGCGCGCCTATTGGGAGCTGGCAGAAGCGCGGATGATGGATACTGATTTTGCAGATTTCAAACCATTGGGCCTTTGGGTGCATGGCCCGGGTGTGATCCACGCTAACCGGCCTGTGACCGATGTGGCTGACCTGCGCGGGCTGAAACTGCGCGCTCCTTCGCGCACTACAACGACGATGTTTACTGCGTTGGGTGCGACATCGGTCGGCATGCCCGTGCCAGCCGTGCCCGAAGCGCTTGCGCAGGGTGTTATCGACGGTGCCGTGATCCCATGGGAGGTTGTTCCAGCGCTCAAGGTGCAAGAACTGGTCACCTACCATACCGAATTCCCCGGTGATGCGCTTTACACGCTCGCATTCATCTTTGCGATGAACCAAGACGCCTACGACGTGCTGCCAGCGGATTTGCAGGCGGTGATTGATGCGAATTCCGGTCTCGAGTTTTCTGCCTTCGCAGGGCGCGTGCAGCAAGAGTACGACGCACCGGGTCGGGCTTTGGCTGCTGAGCGGGGTAATACGATTATCACGTTGGACGAGGCCCAAGTCACTGCATGGCGCGCAGCTAGCCAGCCGACAATCGACAACTGGATTGCCGAAGCCACCGCTGCAGGTCTTGACGGGCAAGGCATATACGACGATGCGGTTGCCCTGATCGCCAAGCATAACGCAGGCAACTAAGCGCCAAACGAGGACCGCAATTGCTGCACACAGCAATCCAAAAGCTCGCTCAATTCATGGCACTGCTCGGTGGGGCGGTGCTATGTTTTTTGGTGCTCATGGTTTGCGTCAGCATCAGCGGGCGCGAGTTGAGCGATCTAGCCTTTAGCGGCGCACTAGGCGAGTTTGGCGAATGGCTGATCGGGCAGGGTGTTGGCCCAATTTTGGGTGACTTTGAACTGGTCGAGGCTGGCGTAGCTTTCGCGATCTTCGCGTTTCTACCGCTCACGCAGCTTAGCGGTGCACATGCCAAAGTCGACGTATTCACCAGCGGTCTGGGCGCAGGTTTCAATCGTGCCTTGGCGACTTTCTGGAGCATCGTCATGGCCGTAATAATTGTGTTGATCACGTGGCGTTTGTTCATCGGAATGCAGGACAAAATCCGTTATGGCGAAACAACCTATCTAATCCAGTTCCCGATCTGGTGGGCCTATGCAGCGAGCTTTGCAGCCGCGATCACCGCAAGCATTGTCAGCTTTTATTGCGCCGCGATGCGCCTGAGCGGGCAGCGCCATGAGTGATCTTGCGCTGGGCTATTTGTCCTTTCCAGTTCTGCTGCTCTTGATCCTCCTGCGTGCCCCCATTGGGCTAGCGATGCTGCTCTGCGGAATTGGCGGGCTGTGGTTGGCAACGGATGGGACAACCGTGTTCATGGCGCGACTGAAGTCAGAGGTTTTTTCGACATTCTCGAGCTACAACCTGTCGATCATCCCGATGTTTTTGCTGATGGGGCAATTCGCGACCCATTCAGGCATGTCGCGATCCTTGTTCAAAGCGGCAGAGGCTTGGCTGGGACACCGCAAAGGCGGCATGGCAATGGCCGCAGTTGGGGCATGCGCAGGCTTTGGTGCGATCTGCGGATCATCCTTGGCGACAGCGGCGACCATGAGCAAAGTGGCGCTGCCTGAATTGCGCAAATACGGGTATTCCGGCGGGTTTTCGACGGCGACATTGGCAGCAGGCGGAACTCTAGGTATCTTGATCCCGCCTTCGGTGATCCTTGTGATTTATGCAATCTTGACCGAACAAAACATCGCCAAGCTATTCGCCGCAGCCATTATTCCCGGTATTATCGCAGCCCTTGGATATATGATCACAATCGCAATCTACGTGCGGATATATCCCGACCAAGCAGGCACCAAAGAACGGATGCCATACAGCGATCGGATCAAAGCAATAGGCGCAGTTTGGCCTGTTCTGTTGGTGTTCGGATTGGTCGTCGGCGGTATCTACAATGGCTGGTTCACGCCAACCGAAGGGGCCGCAGTCGGTGCGATGGGCACCGGATTAATTGCGTTCTTTTCAGGGTCGATGAACTGGGCAGTGTTCCGTCAAAGCATCTTCGAGACAGCAACCGGCACCGGCATGATCTTTTTCATCGTTCTGGGGGCTGCCTTCTACAACGGATTTTTAGCACTCACCCAAGTCCCCCAAGAATTGTCGGCATTCGTCACCGAGCAGGGGTTCAGCCCTTGGACGGTCATGGTGCTGATCTTGGTGTTCTACCTGATCCTTGGCTGCCTGATGGACAGTTTGTCGATGATCTTGTTGACCGTACCGATTTTCTGGCCGGTGATTTCGGGGCTAGACTATGGCATGACGACCGAGGAATTAGCGATCTGGTTCGGTATCCTCGTGCTGATCGTCGTCGAGGTAGGGCTGATCACACCGCCAGTCGGGATGAACCTGTTCATTATTAACAGCATGGACAAAGAAACACCGATGACGGCGACCTATAAGGCGGTGCTGTTCTTCGTAGGCTCTGACGTGGTGCGGGTGTTCATCTTGCTGATGTTCCCCGCGATCACACTGGTCCTTATCTAAGAATTCCGTGCGGGCTGACCGTTTAGGTCAAAGTCGCACTGCAACGCGCGATCTATCACGCGCTGGGCGTTGGGAATGTCGTTGCCTTCGGCGCGGCGGGTAGCCACAGCAGAGGAATGATTGAGGCTCAGCCAGCGTTGGATCAAACGCGCACGCAATTCAGGCATGGGTACGTCGACACGCACCGACACATCCCACAGTTTGGCTAACGCAGACCAAGGCGCCTCATCGAACATCAGATAGTTGCCTTCGACGATCACCACGCGGGCGGCGGCGGGCACGGCGACCGCTCCTGCAATTGCGATGTCGCGTGTGCGGTCAAAAGTCGGGGCAAAAACCTCATCGCCTGATTTGAGCGCATGTATCATCCGCAAAAAACCCGGCGCATCAAAGGTTTCCGGTGCACCTTTGCGTGGACGCAAGCCGCGCGCATCCAAAATCGCGTTATCAAGATGAAAACCGTCCATCGGAACAATGGCTGTCTTGCGGCCTTGTGCATTCAGACGGCGGGAAAGTTCTGTCGCCAGCGTGGATTTGCCGCTGCCGGGTGCGCCTGCGATACCGACAAGATAGCGGTCGCTGTCCTGCGCCAAAATATGCTCCGCCAACGTGTTGACGTGATGGGTCAGTGTATTCACGAAGTGTCCTGCCTGCTTCTTGGGCTTTGCCCTATTTTGTCATCAGCCTACCCTGACTTATTAATTTGCGCGATAGGTTTTTTGAAGCGCCCGTGGGAAAGCGAGTAGACCTTATGACCTTTTTGCTATGAGCCGTGGCAAACCCTGCGCGTTTCGCATAGATTTCATGCAAGCAATAACCGAAGGTAGGGCGCCGTATTGATGGCTAGAATTCTTCAAACATGGCGCGTTTTGAGTGCCGTATGGAAGACCGCAGGTGAAAAGCACCTTGGCTTGATCGCTGCAGGTGTGGCGTTTTTCGGCATGTTCGGGATTTTTCCGGGCATCGCGGCTGTGATCGCGATTTTTGGTTTGGTTGCCGATCCGGTGGTGATCGCTGAACAGTTATCACTGATGGAAGGGATCATCCCCCCCGACGCTTACGGCTTGATTTCGGTGCAGATCAACCGCTTGATCCTCGCGCCTACGCAAGCATTGGGTTGGGCCACAGGCGTATCGATAGCGCTTGCGCTTTGGTCTTGCCGCGCTGGGGTAGGGGCGTTGATTGGCGGACTGAACGCTATAGCGGGTCAGCGGATGCGCAACAGCATTTGGCAAATGGTGGTTGCGTTGTTGCTGACGGTCGCTTTGGTTTCGCTTGCCATCGTCGCGCTTACGGTTGTCGTGGTTGTGCCTATCGGGCTTGCGTTTATTCCTGTCGCCAACTCCACTGCGTGGCTGTTGGAAGGCATCCGCTGGGTGATCGCACTCGGTGTTTTGATGATGGGGCTTAGCCTGCTTTACCGCTTTGGTCCCGCACGCATTGGTGGCCGTGGGCGTTGGATCACCGTGGGCGCAGTTGTTGTCGTGATCCTATGGGTCGCGGCATCCGCAGGTCTATCCTACTACCTGACCAATTTCGCCAGCTACAACGAAGTCTACGGATCAATCGGCGCAGTAATCGGCCTTTTGCTATGGCTTTACGTCAGCGCCTATCTGATCTTGCTGGGGGCTGCATTGAATGTCGAAGTACATGGCGGCGGGTTGCCACCAGAAGCCCGGCAAGACACGACCTATATTTAGGATCAGGTCACGCGTGACACTTGTTTATAAACCGGATCATCCCACAGCTTGTTCGTCATCACATCGGCAATGATCTGCACCGCGTGGTCGACATCGCCTGCATCAATGAACAACGGCGTAAAGCCAAAGCGCATGATGTTGGGCGCGCGGAAATCACCGATCAGATTGCGCGCAATACAGGCCTGCATTGCGGCGTACCCATGTTCAAACGCGAATGAAACTTGGCTGCCGCGCGCCTGCGGATCACGCGGACTGGCGAGGGTTAGCATAGGGCAGGCGGCTTCGACGCCTGCAATGAACCGTTCGGTCAGCATTATCGAAGCATCGCGCAGGGCTTGCATGTCCACCGCATCCCAAATGTTCAGCGCGCTATCAAGGGCGGCCATTTGCAGCACAGACGGCGTACCCACGCGCATCCGTTCAATCCCCGTGCCGGGGCGGTAATCAAGATCAAATGCAAAAGGTGCCTGATGCCCCAGCCATCCCGAAAGTGCGGGTTGGCAAGTGTCGATATGACGTGGGGCGACATAAATAAATGCAGGGGCGCCGGGCCCCCCATTGAGGTATTTATAGGTGCAACCAACCGCAAAATCCGCATTGCAGCCTTGCAAATCTACAGCCATTGCGCCTGCGGTATGGGCCAAGTCCCAGACGGTCACGGCGCCAGCAGCGTGTGCTTTTGCAGTCAGTGCTGCCATGTCATGCAATCGTCCAGTCCGGTAATCGACTTGGGTCAACATCAGTACCGCCAGATCATCATTGATGTGATCCGCGACATCTTCGGGTGCGACCACGCGCAACTCAAGCCCGCGTCCAAGGGATTTAATCAGCCCTTCAGCCATGTAGATGTCTGACGGGAAATTGCCGCTATCTGTCAGAATAACCTTGCGGTCCGGTACAAGATCAATTGCCGCAGCGAGCGCTTGGTAAACCTTGATCGACAGCGTGTCGCCTAGCACAACATGCCCTGCTTCAGCCCCGATCAAGCGCCCGATCCGGTCGCCGTATTCGGTCGGCTGCGCCATCCAACCTGCGCGGTTCCAACCGGTGATAACTTTTTCACCCCATTCGGCGGTGACCGCTTGTTCCACACGGGCGGCGGTTGCTTTTGGCAATGGCCCAAGCGAGTTACCATCAAGATAGATCATGCCCTTTGGCAGATAGAACATCTCTTTGGTTGCTGCAAAATCGGTCATCAGACCTGTCCCCCTGAAATCTGTATCGTCTGGCCGTTTACACTGCGCGCCCCGTCAGAGCAAAGCCACATTGCAGCGGCCGTGGTTTCATCTACTTCGAGCAGCTTTTGATGGCGATTGCCCTTGGCCATCAATCCGCGCGCGGCGTCTTTGTCGACATCAAAGCGTTTCATCAAACCGGGCAGTTGGTTGCGCACAATATCAGTGTCCACATAACCCGGGCAAAGCGCGTTAAAGGTGATGGGCCGCCGCATGTACTCTTCTGACAGACCTCGGATCAGGCCAATTACCCCATGTTTGGTCACTGTATAAGGAACCGCATTCTTAAGGCCACGCACGCCCGCGATAGAGCTGATCACAATCATCCGCGCGGGCATATCTGCGGGCAAAGTCGCCAGCGCTGCCTGAAACGTCAGGAATACGCCGTCAAGATTGGTGGTCATCATTTTGCGCCATTGGGCGAGCGTTGTTTT
>NZ_JAFMHR010000089.1:0-7708 GCF_017854415.1 Yoonia sp.
GTCGAAACTTTGGTTGAAATCAAAAATGCGACCGTCAAAGCCCAGATTGTCAGCCAGATCATGGCTGCAAATATGGCTGACGTTGCGCAAAGCTGGGTGATGGCCGCAGACGGCAGCTTTGCCCGTGCGACGATCGAAGAAGGTGCATTTGCGTTTAACTGCCACCGCTTTTTCATGGAAAACCCATCCCTTTCAGGACGCGGATCAGCGGGCGCATCTGATGTGCCGCAGTTGACGCATGACGACGATTGATTGATACCTTTCGGCGGAACGGTGGCCGGGGATATCCATGACACAACTTCAAGACACGGACACCATTGACTGGGGCCCTTTCGGGCGTCCCTTGTTTGAAGATGCAGCAGCCAAAGGCCTTTCGCGCGTTGGCGTGATCGATGTCGGTTCAAACTCTGTCCGTTTGGTTGTGTTTGACGGCGCGGCGCGGTCGCCCGCATATTTCTACAATGAAAAAATCATGTGTGCGCTAGGCGCGGGACTGTCACAAACAGGCCGCCTTAGCCCCGAAGGCCGCACACGGGCCCTGTCCGCAATCCGGCGCTTTGCAGCACTTGCCGAAGGTATGGGCATCCCCACACTTACTGCGGTGGCCACGGCAGCCGTACGCGAAGCATCAGATGGCGCGGAATTTCGCGAAGATGTCTTGCGCGAAACAGGTATCAAAATCTGGATCGTCGACGGCAAAGAAGAGGCGCGCCTGTCCGCGCAAGGTGTGCTGCTGGGTTGGCCCGGCAGTTACGGCTTGGTGTGCGACATTGGCGGCTCTTCGATGGAGTTGGCTGATCTTGCCGAAGGACGTGTAGGGCGGCGCCTGACGTCAGCGCTTGGCCCGCTCAAGCTGCGCGAGATCAAAGGCGGGCGCAAAGCCGTCAAAGCCTATGTGCGTGAAACCATGGAAGCATTGCATGATGAAATGGGCAATTCAACGGGGATGCGTTTGTTTCTTGTGGGCGGATCGTGGCGCGCGATTGCGCGGGTCGATATGGAGCGGCGCAACTATCCGCTGACCGTCTTGCACGAATACCGCATGTCCTCGCGTCAAATCAGTAAGACTGCCGAATACATCCGCCAGTCCGACCTGCAAGACCTACGTGGCCGCTGCAATATCTCGGACAGCCGGATGTCGCTGGTCCCGCTGGCAACAATTGTCCTTAAAGAACTGATGCGGACCTTTAAACCAAAGGACGTGGCAATTTCGTCCTACGGTCTGCGTGAAGGTATGCTGTATGAACAGATGCCACGCGAATTGCGCGAACGCGACCCATTGATAGAGGCGTGCCGCTTTGTCGAAGCCAAAGACGCGCGCTTGCCTGGATTTGGTCGGATCCTGTATGATTTCGTCAAGCCGCTGTTTCCGCGCGCAAACTGGCAACGCCAACGGATTATTAAGGCGGCTTGCCTCTTGCATGACGTCAGTTGGCGCGCCCATCCCGATTACCGTGGCGAAGTAACATTTGACAACGCGACACGGGCAAATTTGGGCGGGCTCAAGCACTATGAACGCGTCCTTCTGGGGCTCGCATTGATGAACCGCTATACCAGCAAAACAGCCAATTCGCGGTTTGATCCACTGTTTGCAATGCTGAACGAGGCCCAAATCAAAGAAGCCGTCGTCCTGGGCAAAGCGATGCGGCTGGGCGCAATGTTGTGGGTCAACGCCGAAGAAGCGCCCGGCACGCTGAAATGGCGCCCAAAAACGTCAGAGCTGACATTGAAATTAAGCGAACATGCCCGTCCCCTTTTTGGAGAAGTCGCCGAAGCACGTTTCGCTGGACTGGCCAATGTCTTGGGTGCCACAAGCAGCGTCAAGTTCACCAAATAACTAAAGTTCGACGTCACCTGTTTCGGGGTCAGGCTGCCAAGCCGGCGCATCGGGCTTGCGGCGAATGACGATGTCACCGTTGGGCAAGAATTCAGGTGCGTCGTAATTGCGGAAATCATCGACCTGATCAAGCATTTCTGCGAAAGCCGGACCAACCGATTGCGCGAATTCTGTGAACGCTGGTCCCATCTCTTCTAGACCTTCGCGCAGGTCAGTGATCGCGGGCTCCATCTCGGTCATCAGGCCGCGCATTAGCATACGAGCGCCTTCTTCCATGAGGCTGAAGCCGTCTTGGCTTTCAGGGGCCACTTCTTCTTGCGCAATCGCGGGCGATACACCCAAGCATGCGACGAAGGTCAGGATTACAATCTGTTTCATGAAGCATAGATAGGCACGTCGCCGCGCAATTTCAAATCACAAGTCAATGTCCAGAACGACCGGGAAGTGATCTGACGCCAGCAACAGCGCCTCGCGGAGTAGGATATTTTCATAGCAAGCAGGGTGATCGAAAGGGTGCCAAATCTGCCAAGCGGGCTGCTTTGCATGTAATCCAGGCGACACCATTATGTAGTCCAGAAGCGCCTGCAAAAAGGGTTCGCCCTTGCGCTTGAAACGCGCGGTTGCAGGCATCGCGCCAACCCTGCGCCCCAATACCATCCTTGCATGAGGGTCGAACATGCGTGCTGTGTCGTCTTCGCCCAAGACAATCTCTATGCCTGAACGTCCAAACAGTTTTTCATATTCATCCAAACCCGGACCGTCGTTGAAATCGCCCAACACGATCAAATCGTCGTTCGCTTCCAAATGCTGCAACACCCGCTTGCGCAACCAAATGCATTGCGCCAACTGCTTGCGCCGGTTCTGGATGGACATACGCGTGGCCTCGGTATCATCGCGCGCGCCGTGTGGAGCTTTGGATTTGGCATGCACGCCAATCAGCCGCAAAGGGCCAGACGCGGTGGTCACGGCCACTTCCAAAGGCGGTTTAGACCAGCGGATCGGGTCGGGATGCGCGTCAAGATCAACATCCATCCGGATTTCGGTGTTGAACGGCGGAACCGTTTCATCGCCGCGTGGATCATGCGCTGCAGTCATCACATCCGGATCGTAGAGCAATGCGATTTCTTGCTGGGTGTGGTTTGTAAAACCGGTGATCGCCTCGCGGGCGCGTAGGCCAAAGTGTTCGGCGAAGACTTCAAGCGCTTTCATGCTGCTGCGGCGAGGACTGGTATCCGGTGCCTCGATGATCATCACGGCATCGGCATCCATCGCACCAAAAACAGCGCCCAATCCCGCGGTTTGTTGGGCCTTGGTGACATTCCAGCGCGACGACCAACTGTCGTTGTTAATCAAATGCCCCGCGTCGTCAAAAAGGCTGTTAAACCATTCGACGTTATACGTGGCGATCCTCATCCCCGTTTGCCTTGGATTTCTTCCCAAGCACGGTTGATTGCGACCATCCGGCGTTCCGCCAGCTTGACAGCCTCTTGCGGCACACCGCGCGCGATCATTTGATCAGGATGGGTTTCGCGTACAAGCTGGCGCCACGCGGCGCGGACTTCGTCCATTGGCGCATCCGGATCGACACCTAATACATCATGCGGATCGCGGTCAGCTTCGGCTACGAATTGTGCGCGGATACCTTTGAATCGGCGCTCATCAAAGCCAAAGATGCCAGCAACCTCGTGCAGAAAATCATCCTCTTTGGGGTGATAAACTCCGTCTGCGACAGCGATGTGGAACAACCCTTCCAGCAAATCGCATAGCGGGCGGTCATCTTCGCCATACATCGCTTTGATCCGGCGGGCATAGATATCATAGCCTGCCACATCGTGCCGCGCGAGGTTGAAGACACGCGCAGCGTTTGCCTCTTCTTCGCGGGGGATCAGGAACACCTCGCGGAATGCCACCACCTCGTCTTTGGTCACGGTCCCATCCGCCTTGGCCATTTTTGCGCCAAGGGCAATCACAGCAATCGTAAAAGCAACGGTCCGGTCAGGTGACGCGCGCAGCTTTTCAAAGACCTCTGACAGGCTCTCTCCCTTGGCGAGCGCTGCAATCGCTTCACCGATGCGCGTCCAAATCGACATGAATAGGCGCCTTTCAGAGGATTTTTTGCATCAAAACCAGATCAATCCAACGCCCGAACTTGAACCCCACTTCGGGCAGCGTTGCAACCTCTTGAAAGCCAAGCTTGGCGTGAAAACGTACTGCGCCTGTGTTCTCGGCGCTACATCCGGCAAACATCGTGTGTTTTCCAGCAGCTTTGGCATCTGCAAAAAGGGCCTGCATCAAGGCGCGCCCGCCACCCTGACCATGTCCGTCAGCATGCAGCATTATTGTATGCTCAACTGTAAATCTGTACCCTTCCCCACCCCGAAAAGGAAAATAGCGGGCAAAGCCAAGAACATTCCCCTTTTCTTCCCAAACCAAACAGTCTTGCGCAGTCAGTTCTGCCACTTCGGCATTTGATTTCTCAACGGGATTAAAGGTGACTGTTGTAACGCGAATGGCATGGTTCCAAATATCCGCGATTTGCGGGGCATCGGCGGGAATGGCAGCGCGGATCGTCACAGCGTTCTAACGCCATGCGGGGTCTCGAACGTGGCCTGCATCGCAAAATCACCTGTCGTCATTTGCACACGCGGGTCGTTCAAAACTATCATGTCAGCAATTTCGTTCGCATACGGATGCGCGATTTCAAACTGCAATAACTTGCAGCCACTCTGCGCCAGTTTAGACGCTGGATGCCGCGTGCCTTTCGCCCATTCGATCAACGTCGGAAAAGCCCCACCAAAGGGCAAGCTGCCGTCGTCTGGCACGGTAATCTGCCAAGCTAAATCGCCCCGCGTCAACGCGCGTGCAACGCCAGCCACGCGGGGAGCGGCCGCAATGTCTTCAATCTGGCAAATCCAATTGGCCAAACGTGGCGTGCTGTAGAAACGATCAAGATCGAACCAGCTATGACCCGCCTCGGGGGTCGCATCGGGGTCCTTTGCGATCACCTCAAGGTAAATCCCATCCGCTAGCCCTAACAACGTGTTGTGGGTGCCATAACGCGGGTGCTGCCCCCCTTGTTGGAGCGCGACACCAAGGCGGTCTTGGACCCAAGCGGTGCCTTCTTCCAAAGACGTGCAAGCAACAGCGAGATGATCAAGAATGAGCATGGTAATGCCTTAAGCGCGCGCTTCGCGAATGATCGCCAAGATGTCTTGCGCGGCTTTCGGGATATTTGTGCCCGGACCAAAGATCGCTTTTACCCCGCTGTCATAAAGGAATTGATAGTCCTGCTGCGGGATAACGCCGCCACAAATCACGATGATATCATCCGCACCAGCATCCTTGAGCGCCTGCACCAGTTTTGGCGCGAGCGTCTTGTGCCCAGCCGCCTGAGAACTGATCCCGATCACATGCACATCATTGTCGATCGCATCCTGTGCTGCCTCGGCAGGGGTCTGGAACAATGGCCCAACGTCTACGTCAAAGCCAATATCGGCAAACGCTGTTGCGATCACTTTCGCACCGCGATCATGGCCGTCTTGACCCATCTTTACGACCAACATGCGCGGGCGGCGACCCTCTTCCTTGGCAAAGTCTTCAACACTTGCCTGAATAGCGGCAAAGCCTGCATCGCCTTCATAAGCCGCGCCATAAACACCCGCGAGGGTCTTTACCTCGGCGCGGTGACGCCCGAATGCTTTTTCCATAGCCATACTGATTTCTCCTACAGTGGCCCGTGCGCGCGACGCCTCAACGGCGGCTTCCAACAGGTTGCCGCCTTCATGCGCACGGCGGGTCACTTCGTCCAAGGTGGCCTGACAGATCGCATCATCACGCGCGGCTTTCGTGGCCTCCAGCCGCTTGATTTGCGACAGGCGCACGGCCTCATTGTCGATATCCAGAATATCAATCGGATCTTCGTTGTCCTTGCGGTATTTGTTCACGCCGACAACAACTTCGGTGCCGCGGTCGATGCCCGCTTGCCGTTTTGCGGCGGTTTCTTCGATCCGCAATTTGGGCATGCCGGATGCGACCGCTTTGGTCATGCCGCCCAATTCTTCGACCTCTTCGATCAAAGCCCAAGCAGCCTCGGCCAATTCATGGGTCATGTTTTCAACGTAGTAAGACCCTGCCAATGGATCGACGACATTCGTGACGCCGGTTTCTTCTTGCAAAATCAACTGCGTATTACGGGCAATGCGGGCACTGAATTCGGTGGGCAAGGCAATCGCTTCGTCCAATGCGTTGGTATGCAACGACTGTGTACCGCCCAGAACAGCGCTCATCGCTTCATAGGCTGTGCGGATCACATTGTTGTAGGGATCTTGTTCCTGCAATGACACGCCAGATGTCTGACAGTGCGTCCGCAACATCGAGGATTTAGGGTCTTTGGGTTCAAATTCGGCCATGATCCGCGACCAAAGCAGGCGCGCGGCACGCAGTTTTGCGGCCTCCATAAAGAAGTTCATGCCGATGGCGAAAAAGAAACTTAGCCGACCGGCAAACTTATCCACGTCCATGCCCCGCGCAATGGCGGTACGTACATATTCACGTCCATCGGCCAGCGTATAGGCCAATTCCTGCACCAAATTCGCGCCCGCCTCTTGCATGTGGTAGCCGCTAATCGAGATCGAGTTGAATTTCGGCATCTCGTCGGTGGTATATTCAATGATATCCGCAATGATCCGCATCGATGGCTCCGGCGGGTACACATAGGTATTGCGGACCATGAATTCTTTCAAAATATCGTTTTGAATGGTGCCAGAGAGCACATTGCGCGGATGCCCCTGCTCTTCACCTGCCACGATAAAGTTCGCCAAAATCGGAATCACGGCGCCATTCATGGTCATCGATACAGAAACCTTGTCCAATGGAATGCCATCAAACAGGATCTTCATGTCCTCGACGCTGTCAATCGCGACACCAGCCTTGCCGACATCGCCCTCAACGCGCGGATGGTCGCTATCATACCCGCGGTGCGTGGCCAGATCGAATGCAACTGATACACCCTGCTGCCCTGCCGCAAGCGCCTTGCGGTAAAACGCATTGGATTCCTCTGCCGTAGAAAAACCCGCATACTGGCGGATCGTCCACGGGCGGCCTGCGTACATCGTGGCCTTTACACCGCGCGTAAACGGCGACTGTCCGGGAATACCGCCCATATGCGGCAATCCATCCGTGTCTTCGGCCGTGTAAAGCGGGCGTACGGGAATACCTTCAAGCGTATCCCATGTCAGCGTGTCTAAAGGCTTGCCACGTAGTTCTTTTTTGGCAATTTCTTCCCAGGTTTTCTTATCAGACATGGGGTCCTCCGAGGGGTAAAGGATAGGGGGTCACGAATTTGTTGAAACTCATTTCGACTTGCCCCTTAGCTTTTGACGCAAGCGCCGCTATATCCAGAGTTATGAAGTTATTGATGAACATCGCGCTTGCCGCACTGATCGCCCTGCCTGCAGCCGCACAAGACCAAACGGTCCTTGAGCGATGGACCGAAGACCGCACGCAAGTCTTTGACGGGGCAGAGATTAATTTGGACGAACTGACTTGGGTGGTCCGGCCTTTGGTGGTCTTTGCAGACACGCCAAGTGATCCGCGCTTCCAGCAGCAGATGGATTTGATCTTAGCAGAAGTGGACCGATTGGCTGAACGCGATGTGATGATCATCGTCGATACGGATGATGAAACGATGTCAGACGTGCGCACCACGCTGCGCCCGCGCGGATATATGATGGCGCTGGTTGGTAAAGACGGGCGCGTCGCCTTGCGAAAACCCGAACCTTGGAGTGTGCGAGAACTGTCACGGTCCATCGACAAAATGCCGCTGCGCCAGCAAGAGATTTCTGACAGGCGCATGGTTTCCCCATAGCGCAC
>NZ_JAFMHR010000089.1:8073-13514 GCF_017854415.1 Yoonia sp.
CCATTCACCTATTCGAATTCCATGATCACTTCGTCCACGGCCAAACTATCACCTGCATCCGCGTTGATCTTTTTGACCACTCCTTTGCGTTCGGCACGCAAGATGTTTTCCATCTTCATCGCCTCCACTGTGCAAAGCGCTTGGCCTTCCTGCACTTCGTCGCCTTCAGCCACATCGACCTTGACGATCAGGCCGGGCATTGGGCAGAGCAAGAATTTCGATGTGTCAGGGGCCACCTTTTCAGGCATCAGACCCGCAAGTTCGGCTTGACGCGGCGTGCGCACATGGACCTTCACGTCAGCGCCACGATAACGCACACGGAACCCGCCAGAGATTTTGCCTATTTTCAAAACCAATGGTGTGCCATCCACCATCAAACGCGCAAGCGGGTCACCGGGTGTCCAATCGCTTTCGACCCGCAAAACACGGTCGCCAATACTGACGTCAGCGCCTGATTTGTCGGCATTGATTGAGACGCTGTGCGCCTCGCCTTGCAGTTTGACGTCCCAGTCTTCGCCAACGTGCCGCTCATGGTTATCCATACGCCCCGAGATGCGCGTGCGGCGAATTTCTGCGACACGGTGCATTGCGGCGGCAGCGGCGGCAATGCGCAAGCAGGCCTCGTTTTTCAGCGCAACACCGTCAAATCCGTCGGGGTATTCTTCTTCGATAAATGCGGTCGTCATATTCCCGCTCGTAAATTTCGGGTGGTCATACACGGCAGCCAGAAACGGTAAGTTGTGACCGATCCCTTCCAACTCAAACCCGTCCAGCGCAAGGCGCATTTCTTCAATCGCACTCGCGCGGTCAGGGGCCCATGTGCACAGTTTCGCAATCATGGGATCGTAGAACATGCTGATCTCGCCCCCTTCAAAAACGCCTGTGTCGTTGCGCACAGCGCGCGTTGGCGTCGCCTCTTCCACTGGTGGGCGGTAGCGTGTCAGGCGGCCGATGGACGGCAAGAACCCACGGTACGGGTCTTCGGCATAAAGGCGGCTTTCCATCGCCCAGCCGTTGATTTTCAAATCCTCTTGCGCAAACGGAAGCTTTTCACCTGCTGCCACACGGATCATTTGTTCAACCAGGTCGATGCCAGTGATCAGTTCGGTCACAGGGTGTTCCACCTGCAAACGTGTGTTCATTTCAAGGAAATAAAACTTGCGGTTCCCGTCGACAATGAATTCAACCGTACCGGCGCTGGTATACCCTACTGCTTGAGCCAGTGCGACGGACTGCTCACCCATTGCTTTACGGGTTTCTTCATCAAGGAAAGGGCTTGGGGCCTCTTCGATAACTTTCTGGTTGCGACGCTGGATCGAACATTCGCGTTCATGCAAATAGACCGCGTTGCCATGACCATCACACAGAACCTGAATTTCGATGTGACGCGGTTGTGTCACAAATTTTTCGATAAAAATCCGGTCGTCGCCAAAGCTGTTGGCAGCTTCGTTCTTAGATGACTGAAAACCTTCGCGGGCCTCTGTGTCGTTCCACGCGATCCGCATGCCTTTGCCGCCGCCACCGGCAGAGGCTTTGATCATCACCGGATAGCCCACTTGGTTCGAGATTTTCACCGCATCTTCGGCGTCTTCAATCAACCCCATATAGCCGGGAACCGTTGAAACATTGGCCTCTTGGGCAATTTTCTTGGACGTGATTTTGTCGCCCATCTTTTCAATCGCACCCTTTGGGGGGCCGATAAAGACAACGCCGGCTTCCGCCAATGCATCAGCAAATTTCGGGTTCTCGGACAGAAAGCCATAGCCGGGGTGCACGGCTTCTGCGCCGGTTTTCTTGATCGCTTCCATCACCTTTTCGATGACGATGTAGGATTGGTTCGCAGGGGACGGGCCGATATGCACGGCCTCGTCTGCCATTTTCACATGCAGCGCATTGCGGTCAGCATCGGAATAGATCGCGACCGTTTTGATGCCCATCTTACGGGCCGTCTTAATGACGCGGCAGGCAATTTCGCCACGGTTGGCAATGAGAATTTTCTTGAACATGTGTTTAGTCCCCAAAACGCAAAACCGCCGCCAAGGCAAAGCCCCGACGACGGTTTTTATTTATTGTTCGCCCGCGATGGGCGCGTGTATCTAAATTTTTAGCAGCCCGCGACGCCTGCGTTATCGCACAGAACACCTGCAACTGCACCAAGGGCAACCGAACCGGTTCGGTCCGTTCCAAGGATCTCCGAGGCCGCAAGGCCAACTCCAGCGCCGACAACGCCGCGCTCCACGTCGTTCTCAAGGCAACCAGCCAAACCGAATACTGCCACTGCTGCAAGGATGATTGATGTCTTTTGCATAATCTTAAACCTATCGTTGTTTCTGAAGGTGCATCACAATTGATGCGACCACTGTTCGCACCAAACCCCAATTCGCTATGATATCCAATATCATACTTTTTTCGTGCCGAATTTCGGCGAGAAACCGTTATCGGCCCGCTTGGTGAGTAAGCAGGCCGATTAGGGGAAGGGTAACGGTACAGAGAATTAACAACATCGAGCGTGCTGGGAGCCTTCGTTGTTGATCTCACGATGGCGCAGTAATGGGACCAAAGATAGCGGGCATGTTGCGCGCGCCCAAAATCGGCGACTTCCCGCTCAAATTGAGCTGCGCTTGCCGCAATTATTTGGCGCCCGTGCATCATTATTGGTCCAACAAATCAGGGAACGTTTTCTGAACGGCTTTCAGGTCCACCCGCAGCATTGCTTCATAGCTTTCGGGATCAAATGGGTCCTCGGCCGGCACCACTTCGCGCCCGAAAAGCCAGCTGAGACGACCTGCATCCAAATTACCACGCACAAATGGCTCTTCGCCGAAATGCTCTAGCAAGGCGCGCATAAAGCCTTCGTCGGCGCGTCTGTCAGCCGGACGTCGATCAGGGAAACGAATGCGTTCGGTGATTTCCGTGGCCCCATCTTTGTGGGCACGCCGCAGCACGAACTGGAAATCAGTTCCCGGCAAACGCCCCGGAAACCCGCGGTGCTTGTCCATATATGGCAGATTAGCCATGGTTGGCGGTCCTTTTGTGATCGCTAAGGTTCATTAGAGCGGGATATTGTCGTGTTTTTTCCACGGCGTGTGGACCTTTTTGTTGCGCAGTGATGCAAAGGCACGGCAAACCCTTTTACGGGTGGAATGCGGCATTATCACTTCGTCGATCACGCCCTTTTCTGCGGCCACAAACGGGTTGGCGAACCGATCTTCGTAATCTTGCGTGTGCTTTGCGATTTTTTCAGGATCACCCAAGTCGCCACGGTGAATAATCTCGGTCGCACCTTTGGCGCCCATAACAGCGATCTCGGATGTGGGCCAAGCGTAGTTAAAATCACCCTGCAAATGCTTGGACGACATCACAACGTAGGCACCGCCATACGCTTTGCGCGTGATTACCGTAACCTTTGGAACAGTGGCTTCGCCATATGCAAAAAGCAGCTTGGCACCGTGTTTGATCACGCCACCGTATTCTTGCGACGTGCCGGGCAGGAATCCGGGGACATCAACAAGCGACAAGATCGGGATTTCAAACGCATCGCAAAAGCGCACGAAACGCGCCGCCTTGCGGGAACTATCAATGTCTAGACACCCCGCCAAAACCATCGGCTGGTTGGCGACAACACCGACGGTTGAGCCCTCCATGCGGATAAATCCGGTCAGAATATTCTTGGCGAATTCCTCTTGGATTTCGTAAAAATCACCCTCATCAGCCAGCTTTGTAATCAGCTCTTTCATGTCGTAGGGCGAATTTGGATTGTCGGGAATCAGCGTATCAAGACTGTCCTCGATACGGTTCACATCATCAAAGAACGGCCGCACGGGCGGTTTTTGCGTGTTGTTCAGCGGCAGGAAATCAACAAGACGGCGAACCTCGGCCAATGCTTCAACATCGTTTTCAAAAGCAGCATCCGCCACAGATGATTTTCTGGTGTGGGTTGATGCGCCGCCCAACTCCTCTGCCGTGACCACTTCGTTTGTGACGGTTTTCACAACATCGGGGCCAGTAACGAACATGTATGAACTGTCTTTGACCATGAAGATAAAGTCAGTCATCGCAGGTGAATAAACCGCGCCACCCGCTGTTGGTCCCATGATCAAGCTGATCTGCGGCACAACGCCAGAGGCCGTGATATTACGCTGAAAAACCTCGCCGTAAGCGGCAAGGCTGGCAACACCTTCTTGGATACGCGCACCGCCACTGTCGTTAATGCCGATGATCGGTGCCCCGTTTTGAACGGCCATGTCCATGATCTTGCAAATTTTCTTGCCGTGGGTTTCCGAAACGGACCCGCCCATGACGGTGAAGTCCTGAGAGAACACATAAACCAAACGTCCGTTGATCGTGCCCCATCCGGTCACAACGCCGTCACCAGCGGGGCGGTCTTTTTCCATCCCGAAATCAGTGCAGCGGTGGGCCACGAACATATCGAATTCCTCGAATGATCCATCGTCCAGCAACAGCTCGACCCGTTCACGCGCGGTCAGCTTGCCTTTGCTGTGCTGCGCCGCAATCCGGCGTTCGCCGCCACCCAAGCGGGCCGCTGCACGCCGCGTTTCAAGTTCTTGCAAAACATCCATAAGATCACACCCTCGCCAGTTGTTGCCTATGAATAGCCGCTGCGCGCCGCAGAAAGAAGTCTGAATGCGCATATTTGCAAATTACGCTATTTGCAGTTGCCACATATTGCAAATTTGCAAATTTGCCTGATGCATTTGCGCCCTGCAATGCATGGACAAGTATTGCGAAGCTGCCTAAACCAATGTCATGACCACACTTCCAACGGTCCGTTTTCTGGACCGCACCACACCCCCACATATACTGACGCTGGTGTTGATCACAGGCATGTCGGCATTAAGCATGTCGATATTCCTGCCGTCACTTGCCACGATGACCACGTATTTCAACACAGAATACGCGATCATGCAGATTGCCCTATCGGGGTATCTGGCGGCAACTGCCGTCTTACAGGTCTTTATCGGACCAATTTCGGACCGGTATGGGCGGCGGGTTTTAGTACTGGGGTCGCTGGTGGTATTCGTACTGGCCACAATAGGCACCTTGTTGGCGACAACGGTCGAAGTGTTTTTGTTCTTTCGCATCCTGCAAGCTGCTGTCGCGACATCTATGGCGCTGGGTCGCGCAATCGTGCGCGATATCGTCCCCCAAGACCAAGCGGCGTCAATGATCGGCTATGTCACGATGGGTATGGCGCTCGTCCCGATGGTCGGCCCGATGATCGGTGGCGCGCTGGAACAAGCCTTTGGCTGGCAAGCGACGTTTGTGTTTTTAGGGTTGGCAGGGTTTGCGACCCTCGCCCTCGTATTTTTTGACCTTGGCGAGACCGTCCAAGGCGAAGGCACCAGCTTTCGCGACCAGCTAAGCACCTATCCGGAACTGTTCCGCTCACCACGGTTTTGGGGCTACGTGTTATGTGCTGC
>NZ_JAFMHR010000090.1 GCF_017854415.1 Yoonia sp.
CTTTGGTTTGGAAGCATGGACCGAATTACTCATACACAGAAGATCGGACACTCTCGCAGTCGATGTCACAGTGGGCTGTGTACTTATTGTACCAAGCAATGCATCTGCGGGCGAAATGACGTAAGTTGCCGTACCGATTTGCACAGCGCCGTCGTCTTGCGCCAGCAGACCAACATAGCCAACTGCGTTTGGATCAAAGGCAGGCTCTGGTGTGTACACGCTGGTGCCATCAAGCATGTCGAAACCGTCAAGAAGACCTCCAACGCCGTTGCTTGAGAGCTGAACCCCTGCAAGTGACGTATCGCCAGTATTTCTGGCGGTATAAACATAGGTAACTGTATCACCCGCATCGCCAAAGATACCGTTCTCGTTGGTATCCAGGACCGACGCGACCTTTTGGGTCAGTTCAATCCGTGGCGCAGGATCGACGTAGTCAATCGACACCATTGCTGGCTCTGATGTGTTCGGGCCGTTATCTTTGACAGTATAGAACACCGGGAATGGATCACCCACGAAGCCCGCAAAAGGTGTGAATGTCAGCATACCATTGGCTGCGACATAGGACCAAGTCCCTTGGCCCGGGACATCGAACCCGGTGACGTCACCGGTCGTCGAATTGGTTTGTCGGTTTACGACGGTCACGCCTGTGGGCGCAATCAACGACACACGTGTTGGGTCGATTGTGTTGTTCCCGTCCACATCCGTATCATTGTTAAGGATATCGACGCTGACCGATGCTTCCGAAACCGGACCCAAGACGCTGTCGTTCATTGCAACCGGTGCATTGTCATCGTCGACAATTGTATAGGTCGTGGTCGTCAAAGCAGGACCAGCGCAATCGATGTCCCCCGTCTGCAAAGTCGTATTAAAAGCGAAATCTTGCGCCGGCGGGGCGATGGTTTCCAATGTGATTGAAAGAATATCGTCGCCTTCAACAAGGTCGTCATTCTTGATTGTGATCAAACCGGACACCGCTGTCGTTGGCGTCCCGTCGTAGGTTCCTGCGGGAACGGTAACAACACCAACCCCATCATTGTTGGTGTCGCCTGCGACTGTGAAATCGACGCCGGCCGTCGCATTCGCGCTGGTGACGCGAATAGTGACTTCGGCGGCTTCACGCACTACGCCAGAAATGTACAACAGAGGCAGATTGCTGCCCGGTGTCTCAACATCACTGTAGGACGCCGCGCCAAATTCCATCAGCGCAATTGGCTGGAGGTTAATCGCGTCGATAAAGTTACCATAGGAGCCAGCGTCGCCAGACTCGAAACCAATACTGTATTTACCCGTTTGACCAGTAAACGCTTGGCTGCCGCTCAAAACAGACCAGTCATCATTAAGATTGCTTGACGGTCGCGGCAGTGAAGATGTTGCAAAAGTCTGCACCATTTGGTTCATCGCGTCTCTTGCTGTCAATGCGATGCTTTGGGTCGTCAGTCCGCCGCCGGCGCGGGCGCGATGTGCAAACTGCCATGAAAATATTTCGCCCGCGACAAGGCAAATCTCTTGCGATATCCGCCCGGCCCGATTGGCATTAAGCTCAATGTGAAAGTCGCGGTCTTTGCTTGTCACGTTGTTAAAGCCGCTGCGCCATATCTCTATCTCGCCTGTGGATGATGCCCATCCAACAAAGCTGCTATCAGGATCGATGTCCCAACGGGTTGGAGGCGTGTAATTGTTGAAGCTTTCGAAGCTCTGGTTCAAGACTTCCCAACGGTCTTGCGCATGAACCTCATGCGACGAGGTAAACACAAGTGTTGCGCAGCCAAGCGCAAAGGTAAGACTGCGCAAAGTGGACTTGGCGCGTGTCTTAAAGGGCCGCAGTGCGGGCCGGACATTCTCAAACATTTTAAACTCGTCACTAATCGAAACAAAAACACAAAGTTCAATAAAACTCTGAAACCAGCGGCTAAGATCGAATTAAGACAAAATAAAGGAAAATGCCGATGCATAGACTTAAGGACAGGTTGGATACGGCCATATCACCGCGTGACGTGACGTCGTCACCTAGCAATTGCCATAAATACGTGTCTGACGGTCAACCGCCAAGCCATCAACGCTGAGGACGGGTACTTGATGCACAAGACCGCCAAGCGCACCTATTCAATGGTCATTCGGTCATGAGTAAACCGGCTACGGCAAGGTACCAACACATGAAAAGGCGTTGGTTATCGCTCAATATGTTGAATGAAGGCCTACTTCACGGAGTCTTCGCCCGGGTTTAAACGGGCAATTAATGCGTCCAGACACCACGGCGGTTGGTTGCAAAGTTATCGCCGTATCCACCGGGGCGAATATTCACGCCGCGTGATTTGGCCTCTTGCACAATCGCTTCGATGCCGTGCTCTTTGGCATAGTCCAAAGCTGCCTCTTTCGTGTCGAATTCCAGCTTTACCTGCGCTTGGGTATCAGTTGACGATGTCCAGCCCATCAGCGGATCGACCTCGCGGGCTGTCTCGGATACGTGCTCAAGCACCCAATGCTTTGTTTTCGCCGTGCCAGAGGACATAGCAGTCTTTGCAGGTTTATAGATTCGTGCACGCATCGCCGGTCTCCTGAAGCTTACTTCTATATGTGCAAAAGAACGCGCAAGCGCAAGCGTCTGTCACGCCCATTCGCCGCCGCGCATTACTGGTACCCGTTCGCCGGTCTTGGTAATCCCGTCGATATCAACCGCATCTGATCCCATCATCCAATCCACATGGATGATGCTTTGGTTGCCGCCCTTTTGCTTGATCTCTTCGGGTGACAGTTCTGATCCGCCTTCAATCGTATCGGCATAGCACTGCCCCAACGCGATATGACACGATGCATTTTCGTCAAACAACGTATTGTAAAACAGCGTTCCCGACTGGCTGATCGGGCTGGAATGCGGAACCAGCGCCACCTCGCCAATCCGGCTGGCCCCGTCGTCGGTTTTCAGCAATGCGTTCAAAACGTCGGCACCTTTGGTTGCTGTCGCCTCTACAATCCGGCCAGCCTCAAAACGTACGGCGATATTTTCAATAACCGAACCTTGGTGCGCCAATGGCTTCGTCGCGGCCACTGTGCCGTCAACTTTGTATGCATGTGGGCAAGTGAACACCTCTTCGGTTGGAATGTTCGGCTGACATACGACACCGTTCAACGCAGGCGATGCGCCACCTTTCCAGATATGCCCATCAGCCAAACCCAAATGCAGGTCGGTTCCGGGCCCTGTGTAATGCAACGCGCTAAAGTCCTGCGCATTCAGCCAATTCACACGCTCTTTCAGCGTTGCCGTGTGCGCAGTCCAATTTGCCACCGGATCATCGCCTTCCAGACGGGACGCGGCATAGATCGCATCCATCAACTTGCCTTGCGCCTCATCCACAGGAAGATCGGGAAAAACCCGCGCCGCCCAAGCTGCACCGGGGTAAGCGACAATATTCCAATTCACCTCAAACCCGACAATCGGACCCATCGCGGGCTTAGCAGCAATCGATGTCGCTTTGCTCAACCGTGCGACCTTTGCTGGGTCCTGTTCGGATAAAAGCATCGGGTCATCGCCTGTGATCGCCATCCGTGCAGCGCCGCCTTTGAACGCCGCAGCCATCCCTTCAAAGAACCAGTTGGGCGCGCGGTCAAAACTTTCGTCAGACGCGTGTTCATAACGGGCTAGTGTGATCGCATCATCGCTAAAGAATGGTGTGACGATCCCGCCACCCGCTTTGTAAGCATGCACCGCAATCCTGCGGACCAGATCAAGTGCGGCCATAGGTGCTGTAATTACAAGGTCTTGGCCCGGTTGCAGGTTCACACCCGTACGCACGGCTACTTCTGCCAGACGGTCAAGTTTCGCGGGATCGATATGGTCAGACATGGGGGCACCTTTATGATTTGTGCAGAGACTATGATTTCTTAGGCCCGCGTCAACCAGTCAGCGACCCTTGAACCTGCCCCCAAACACATCAATTATAGGTAGGAACAAAAGGACACCGTTATGGCCTACGCCCAGACAGACAAATCTGAACCTGAACAGTTCCTTGCGAATCCAGCGCCCGACGTGAAAACACGCGAAAAGCTAGAAGGCGGCAAGGCATTCGTGTTGCACACGGAATTTGAACCGGCGGGCGATCAACCCGCCGCGATCAAAGAACTGTCCGAAGGCATCCGCAACGGTGAACGCGACCAAGTGCTTCTGGGGGCCACTGGTACCGGCAAGACCTTTACCATGGCAAAAATGATCGAGGAAACGCAGCGGCCCGCGATTATTCTTGCCCCCAACAAAACTCTGGCCGCGCAGCTTTATGGCGAGTTTAAAGGATTCTTTCCCGAAAACGCTGTCGAATACTTCGTCAGCTACTATGACTACTACCAGCCAGAGGCCTACGTAGCGCGGTCAGATACTTTCATCGAAAAAGAAAGCCAGATCAACGAACAGATCGACCGCATGCGCCACTCGGCCACGCGCGCACTGCTGGAACGCGATGATGTTATTATCGTGGCTTCGGTGTCTTGCATCTATGGTATCGGCTCGGTCGAGACGTATGGGGCGATGACCCAAGACCTCCATGTCGGCAAAACCTACGACCAACGCCAGATCATCGCTGATCTGATCGCCCAAGCCTACAAACGCAATGACCACGCCTTCCAGCGCGGCACGTTTCGCGTGCGTGGCGATAGCCTCGAGATTTGGCCGGCACACCTTGATGATCGCGCTTGGAAACTGTCGTTCTTTGGCGAGGAACTGGAAAATATCACGGAATTCGACCCGCTCACTGGCGAAAAAACCGACACCTTCGACAAGGTCCGCGTTTACGCAAATTCGCACTACGTCACGCCAAAGCCAACGATGAACCAAGCCGTCATCGGCATCAAAAAAGAACTGCGTATGCGGCTCGATCAACTGGTTGGCGAAGGCAAACTGCTCGAAGCACAACGGCTGGAACAGCGCTGCAATTTCGATCTGGAAATGCTCGAGGCGACAGGCGTGTGCAACGGCATCGAAAACTATTCGCGCTATCTGACGGGCCGCGCCCCGGGCGAACCACCCCCCACATTGTTCGAATTCATCCCCGATAACGCGATCGTTTTCGCGGATGAGTCTCACGTATCGGTGCCCCAGATCGGCGGCATGTACAAAGGTGACTTTAGACGCAAAATGACGCTGGCCGAACACGGGTTCCGGCTGCCGTCCTGCATGGACAACCGTCCGCTGAAGTTCGAGGAATGGGACGCCATGCGCCCGCAATCTGTCTTCGTCTCGGCTACTCCTGCGGCGTGGGAGCTGGACCAAGCGGGCGGCGTGTTCACCGAACAAATCATTCGCCCCACTGGTCTGATCGACCCCAAGATCGAAATCAGGCCCGTCGAGATGCAAGTCGACGATCTGCTGGACGAAGTGCGCAAAGTCGCCGCTGACGGCTACCGCACGCTGGTCACAACGCTGACTAAACGCATGTCAGAAGACCTCACCGAATACATGCACGAACAGGGCATTCGCGTGCGCTATATGCACAGCGATATCGACACGATTGAACGGATCGAAATCCTGCGCGACCTGCGTCTTGGGGCATTTGACGTGCTGATCGGGATCAACCTGCTGCGCGAGGGGTTGGATATCCCCGAATGTGGTTTGGTGGCAATTTTGGATGCGGACAAAGAAGGCTTTCTGCGGTCCGAAACATCGCTGGTGCAAACCATCGGCCGCGCCGCGCGCAACGCCGACGGGCGCGTGATCATGTACGCCGACCGGATCACAGGTTCGATGGAACGCGCGATGAAAGAAACCGAACGCCGCCGCGTCAAGCAACTAGCTTACAACGTCGAACACAACATCACACCGACGACGGTCAAAAAGAACGTCGAGGACATCCTCGCAGGCCTCTACAAAGGCGATGTGGACATGAACCGCGTGACCGCCAAGATCGACAAACCAATGGCTGGCGCAAACCTTGCGGCTGTGTTGGACGGCTTGCGTACGGATATGCGCAAAGCCGCCGAGAACCTCGAATTTGAAGAGGCTGCAAGACTGCGCGATGAGGTTAAGCGGCTGGAAACGGTCGAATTGACAATCGCCGATGATCCATTGGCACGACAGCAAGCGGTGGATAAAGCCGTAGGCGACGCGCAGAAAGCGTCAGGACGAAGTACAGCCGGACGTGGAGGAATGCGCGGTGGGAAGTCGAGGTATGGAGGTAAGAAATAGCCACCCCAATGGAATTTCACTCCTAGTCAAGCGCCCCCTCCTCGCCGATAGGTCGGGCAATGACCGCCCCGCCCCCATGGGCGGACGCTGCCCTTGGCGCCCTCAACACACAACAATAGTTCAAACCCCGTTAACCAATCACCCGCCGGACGCCCGGTTAACCACTCAACGCAGACAGCACTCTTGTCATTTGCCATAACCCGCTATCTTACCCTTATGCGCATCGCTCTTGCCTTCCTCTTGCTCGCCACTCCCGCCACCGCGTGGGAATTTTCGGCTTTGCGGGTCTGTACCCTTACTGACACTTCGGATGCAGGCGAGATCATCGTCACCTATGACGCAGCAATCACCGAGTATACGGTCACTGTGACCCTGCCAAATGGCACGTGGCCCAGCGATCCGACGTTTGGCATGGCCTTTGCAGGCGAACGCCCGATCAGCATCCAAACCGACCGCTACACGCTTAGCAATGATGGCCGCAGCCTGACGGTAAAAGACCGCGGCTTTGGCAATGTTCTGAATGGATTAGAGTTCAACACACGCGCCTATGCGATCTTGGGCGACACGACCATCGGCTTCTCGCTAAGCGGGATCGGTCCGGCAATTTCAGACTTCCGCGCCTGCCCTGCAGTGAACCTTGCCTAAAGCGTTCCGCGCCAGACAACCGACCCTTCGCGCCATGTGCCGCCCACCAATATCCCCTTTTTGTCGGCGTGCGGAAACTGCACACGCCAGTCGCGGAACTTGTCGTTGGTGACAACACGCAGGTGGTGGTCCGAAGCAAAGGCCAAGATTGCCTCATCCGCAACCACGCCCCTGCTTACAACGCACACATGCCATGCGGGTACGCCGATCAACCACGCGATTTTTGACTCATCGTAATAATGATCGTCCAGTTTATAGCCGACATTAGCATCAAAAAAGACGATGGGCGTATATCCCTTTTGCTCTAACGCCCGCAGCACCCGTGACAGCACTTTGGCAGAGGGGTCTTCTGCCCAATGCATCACGTTGGACCCATCCACGACAATCGCGTTTGCTGGTGGTCCTTCCTGCTTTGGCGCGACGGGCTTTCCGCGACGCAGCAACAAAAGGATGAAGAAACCCAACAGCGCAGGCAAAAGCAAAAGAAGGTCAGAGATAATCAACGCGGGAAAACCAAAAAGGGCGAGAGTTTCACACCCTCGCCCTTGCCGTTTAGGTTGTCAATAGGGAGGTTGAATCAACCTTTACCCTTCCAAGGCACCAGCCATTTTTCGGCCTGCCGCATCAACATGTCGATGCTGAAACCAATGATACCGATCAGGATAATACCCATCAAAACGATATCGGTACTTTGGAATTTGGACGCCACCATGATCATCATGCCAGCCCCCTTTTCCGCAGCAACCAATTCGGCCGCAACAACAGTGCCCCAACAGACGCCCATCGCGACGCGTGCCCCTGTGAAAATCTCGGGCAGTGAATTGGGGATAATGACATATCGCATGATCTGCCACTTGGACGCGCCCAGTGAATAGGCCGCATGCACTTTGGAAATCCGCACGCCGGATACACCGGACCGCGCCGCAATCGCCATGATCCAAAGGGCCGCAAGGAACAGCAGGATGATCTTTCCGACCTCGCCAATACCCGCCCAGATGATCACAAGCGGGATCAAAGCAAGCGGTGGTACAGGACGCATAAATTCAACGATCGGATCAAACCAACCTCGGAACCAGTTGGACAGTCCCATCGCATAACCCAGCGGGATACCAACCAGAGCGCCCAACACAAAGCCTACGATCACGCGAAACAGCGAGAAACCAAGATGCTCTGCCAAGGTTGAATTCCGGTAGCCAACAGTCGCGATTTCGCCCAAACGGCTCCAGACGGCTTCGGGAGAAGGCAACCAGATAGGTTCCATCTGCATGCCGGTGTCTGGGATGATGTTCAGCGTGCCTTTGTCTGACATCGCAACACGACCAAAGGCGACGTCAACAGACCCGCCCGGTACGATTGCCTGCCCGTTAACGGCAGTCACGAATGTGTCTTCACCGCGGCCCATTTCGTCATTGCTGTCGACGCGCAGCAATTCATTGCGATAGCTTGCAATCGCGACCGCGTCGTTCTTGGCGATACCATCGCCCGGTTCGACCGCAGGGACCGTCACATCTTCGCCCAATGGGGCCACCACGACCGATACAGTCGCATCGTCGCTTTCGCCCGCAGGTGTCGTGATCGTGTAGTTAAATTCGCCCTCACCCACGAATGGACCCGGAGCATGGATGAAGCCCGGCAAAAGTTTCGATCCGGTAAACGCGCCCCAAAGCACAAAGATCAAAACGATAGAAATCACCGACGCGGCAGTGTTTGAGGTGACAGCGCTTTCATCGCCAAAGGTCACGGTCTTCAAAGATCCATAGTCTTTCTTGGGCGTCAAAAACTTCTTGATACCGCCCCAGATCACCATCATCAGAAGGATCAGCAGAACGTAGCCCACGATATAAGGTGCTGCACTTAGCAACGTCGAAAGTACGGCCAAAAGCTCGGCCCAGAGTTCTCTAAAAAGTGACATTATGCTTCCTCCGTCCGGCCCATGATTTCTTCTTCCATGTCCCAAATCATCCCGAGGATTTCCTCGCGGGTTTCAGCGAACTTCGGATGCTTTTTAACTTCACGCAGGTCTTGGCCGACGCCCATTTCTGCAAATGGCAGGCGATATTCTGTGTGAATGCGGCCGGGACGTGGCGCCATGACGATCAATCGCTCGCCCAGTAGCAATGCCTCTTCGACGGAGTGGGTGATCAAAATGATCGTCTTGCCGGTTTCTTTCCAAAGCTTCAGAACAAGGCCCTGCATCTTTTCGCGGGTCAGCGCGTCAAGCGCACCAAGCGGTTCGTCCATCAAGATCACATCAGGTTCGTTAGCTAGGCAGCGGGCCAGCGCCACACGTTGCTGCATGCCACCGGACAGTTCATAAACGGCTTTGTCTTTAAAATCTTGCAGGCCCACAACGTCCAACAAATGGTCAACGATCTTGGATTTCTCAGCTTTTGGCATCCCCTTCATCGACGGACCAAAACCTACGTTCTCACGCACGCTCATCCATTCGAACAAAGCGCCTTGCTGGAATACCATGCCACGTTCGGCAGCAGGTCCATGTACGGTGTGACCGTTCAGCGTGATGACCCCTTCGGTCGGTGCCAAAAAGCCCGCCACGATGTTCAGCAGCGTCGTTTTTCCGCAACCCGAAGGCCCCAGCACCGATAGCAATTCACCCGCCTTGAGATCGATGGTGACGTCTTTCAACGCCTGCACTGACGACCCATTTGGCAGATCAAACCGCATCGACAGCTTATCTATTTGCAACCCTGACATGGCTATCCCCGTTGTTTTCCCTGAAAATTCTTGCGCATCATCGCAAGAATTATCGCGAAAAACGAAATACTGGCGCGCAGTTTCCCACGCGCCAGTAAGAGCAGATTACATGTCGTTGGCAGCGGCCAACGGACCTGTGTTCACGGTGCTTTCGTAGCTATCAAGCGCACCCGGGATCGAGCCGGATTCAACGAATACGTCTGCGACACCCTTCATGAAGGACGGTGCAGCACCACCCAACCATGCTGCGGACAGCTGTGTTGCAACGTCAGGGAACACGAATGTTGCCATAGTTTCAGCAGTTGCATCTACGTCCATACCCGCATCGTTCGCGATTACCGGAAGCATTTCAGCAACACCGGAACCATCGTTCCAAGCTGTGTTTGCATCGGCTGTGACGGCAAGGAACTTAGCAACCAGATCGCCGTTTTCAGCAACGAAACCTGCAGGTGCAGATGTCACGTCAAACACGAGGATACCCAGTTCTTCTTTTTCTGCGCCAGTCAGCAACACGTTCCCGTGCTCTAGCATGCGGCGCAGTGCACCACCCCAACCGCAAGACATGTCAACCTGACCTTGGGCCAAAGCAGCAGCACCTTCAGCAGGTGCCATATCAACAACGTCCAAGGACGCAAGATCTACACCGAAGTGGTCCATCTGGCGCAAGAAGCCGTAATGTGCAGCTGTACCGAGTGGAACAGCAACCTTTTTGCCCGCCAATTCGCCAGCGCTCATTTTGTCGATCTCAAGACCAGAAGATACGACGCAGTTGTCGTTCTCGGCATAAGATACCGCGACGTCGAGGATCTGAAGATCTTGACCAGCGGATGCTGCGACAACGAAAGGTGGCACACCTTGGCTGACAGAAATCTGTACGTCGCCGGATGCCATAGCAGCGGACATTGCTGTACCGCTGTCGAAGCTAACCCAGTTTACTTTGACGCCCATTTCTTCGTCGTAAGTGCCGTTCACTTTTGCGAACTGGAATGGCATTGGCCACTCAAGGAAATAGCCGACAGTGATTTCGCCATGGCCTGCTGCGGTGGCCTGTGTGGCACCTGTCATAAGTGCTACGCCTGCAGCGGCACCCATTAATACTTTTTTAATCGTCATTGGTCGTCTCCCATGTTGCAGCCCCATTAATAAGGGCCAATATCGTGTTGGCAGGTTTGCCCCACCTTTATTGAAATAGCCAAACATGAATACTTGGAGGTTCCAAGCACAATCAAATCTGGCAATTCTTGCGGCCCCAATAACCGGAGCCTGTTCTTGCTCGCGTGGTCGAAAGGTTTATTCCCACGACAAGTCACGAAGCAACGAAAGGAATTCGAGGCCGCAGGTCAATCAAGGAAATTGATGTGATATTGCAGAGGGTTGCGTGCAAAGGTCAGCGGCGTTGAAATTTAATACAACATTTTCATTGCGTTACTCCGGGAATAGCCCACTGAAAACGCGGTAACCCCGCATCCTCTGGCTATATTCAAGCAATCGAACTGGCCCTAACGGTCAAGCGCATTCCAAAGGCAATGTGATCAAGAACTCAGCGGACAACGAGCAAGATTCGATCCGCTTCTTCCCATTTCTTAAGGAGTACCGCACATGGACACGCATTCTTTCGCAAACGATCCCGCAAATGTTGTTGAAGCTGACCGCGCGCATGTGTGGCATCACCTTAGCCAGCACAAACCCTACGAGACAATTGACCCCCGCATCATTGTCGAGGGCAAAGGCATGCGCGTTTGGGACATCAAGGGCAAAGAACACGTCGATGCCGTGTCTGGAGGCGTCTGGACCGTGAACGTTGGATATGGCCGCGAGCGGATCGGCAAAGCAATCTCTGACGCTGTCACCAAGATGTGTTTCTTTGGCGGCACAGCGGGCACAATCCCTGGTGCGCAATTCGCTGAAATGCTGATCGACAAGATGCCCGGTCTGGATCGCGTCTATTATACAAACTCCGGCTCCGAGGCGAACGAGAAAGCCTTTAAGATGGTCCGCCAGATCAGCCATAACCATCATGGCGGCAAGAAATACAAAATTCTCTACCGCGAGCGCGACTATCATGGATCAACCATTGCGACGATGTCGGCAGGTGGCCAGGAAGAACGCAATGCGCAATACGGCCCGTTCACACCCGGCTTTGTGCAAGTACCGCATTGTCTCGAGTACCGTTCTCAGGACGGTTCGGTCGGCGAAGAATATGCGATGAAGGCGGCCCAAGCGATCGAGGATGTAATTCTGGCCGAAGGCGCTGACACTATCGGCGCACTTTGCCTGGAACCTATTACAGCCGGCGGCGGGATTATTATTGCCCCCAAAGGCTATTGGGAGCGCGTGCAAGAGATTTGCAAAAAATACGACATTCTGCTGCACATCGACGAAGTTGTCTGCGGTGTTGGCCGGACCGGTACTTGGTTTGGCTATCAGCAATTTGGCGTTCAGCCGGACATCGTAACAATGGCAAAAGGTGTGGCCTCTGGCTATGCTGCGATTTCATGCTGCGTCACAACGAACGCCGTTTTTGACAAATTCAAGCAAGACGACACCGATCACCTCAGCTATTTCCGCGATATCTCGACCTTTGGCGGTTGCACGGCAGGTCCGGCGGCAGCGATCGAGAACATGAAGATAATCGAAGAAGAAGATCTGCGTGGGAACTCTGTCAGAATGGGTGCGCACCTTAAGGAAAATCTGAACGCATTGATGGACAAGCATAAGTGGATCGGTGACGTGCGCGGCATGGGCCTTTTTGCGGGTGCGGAACTGGTCCTTGATCGCAACACAAAAGAACCAGTCAGTGAAAAGCTGGTTGGTGCGATTGTGGCAGACTGTATGGCGCAAGGCGTCATCATCGGGGCGACAAACCGGTCCTTGCCGGGTTACAACAACACCTTGCTGTTTGCGCCACCGTTGATTGCCACCAAAGACGACTTGGATCAGGTAACTGATGCCGTCGACAAGGCGATCACGCGCGTATTGGGCTAAGAGCGTTGCGGAGCAGGGCTAATCACTTGCTCCGCTACGACGCTTGGCGCGTGCAACGTCTGTGACGTGGCATAAGTCGCAAAGCAAGCCGCGCCCAAGACGGCGATAAAGGCGATAGGTAGCAGTTTCATGAGGCGTCTCCGATTGGCTCTACTTCTTGAACGCAGCCGATCCCGGTTTCCGTCGCTGATTTCTTGAATTGATACGCGGCTCTTGCCTAACGGTCTTTGTAAGTCCAATCTGGACCCCTACATAAGGCCAAAAAATGTCGATATCCGTCGAAACCTTTTTTCTCGACTCCTCTGCCGAAGGCACGTTGCAAGCGCGCATTCAGCAAATGGTGGCGCAAGGTATCTTGGCGGGACGGTTCCGTTTGGGTGAACGCCTGCCCTCGTCTCGTAAAATGGCCGCGCATCTAGGGGTCAGCCGGATCACGGTGACGCTGGCCTATACCGAATTGGTGGCGGACGATTATCTGACCTCGCGGGGTAGGTCGGGGTATTTCGTATCCGAAAACGCACCAGAACCACCAGCCTTTCCAGCCCAGCGCTTTCAAACCGGAACTGTCGATTGGACTCGCACAATTGCGCAACGTTTCACACCGGGACTGAGCCTTGATAAGCCTGCCGATTGGGCCAGCTACCGCTACCCCTTTATCTATGGCCAAGCCGACAAGTCACTCTTTGACAGCGCCAACTGGCGGCTATGTGCATTGCGCGCTTTGGGTATGCGCGATTTTAATGCGCTGACATCGGACTATTTTGACGGCGATGATCCTGAATTGGTCGACTTTATCGCACGCCAAACATTGCCACGTCGCGGGATCTTGGCAAACAAGGATGAAATCCTGATCACGATGGGCGCACAAAATGCGCTGTGGCTATCGGCGCAGGTACTGTTGAATGGCCGTCGTCGCGCTGCGATCGAAGACCCGTGCTATCCAGCACTGCGGACAATCCTGAATCAATCGCGATG
>NZ_JAFMHR010000091.1 GCF_017854415.1 Yoonia sp.
AGTTTGCAGAATACTGCGCTCTTCCTCTGCAGCATCCGAAGCACGCAAACGGTCAATCAATTGTACTAAGATCCGCAACAATCCGCCAATCTCATCGCCGCGGTCATGATGCACAATCTTAATGTCATAATCCTTTTTGGCCACTTGCTGCATAGCAACACTGAGCAAGCCAAGGGGTTTGACGAATGATCGCACAATAAACCATCCAGCAAGCGTGCTTAGCAGTCCTACACAAATTGTCAGAATGACCATCTTGTTGCGCGCAGTCACCGCTGGCGCGTTCACCTCGGCGCGGTCGATCTCTCCTACGATACTCCACCTTTGATCAAACACATCAAAATATGATGCTTTAGCTAGAACAATATTGCCATTAATCCCTGGTCCAACTGCCGTCGATTCCGTCGCTGCCGCGAACGGCCCAGCTGCATGATGCAAACCTTCCACACTGGCGAGCATGTCATGTCCATCTTCAAACCGTGAAGCGCTTCGGGTCAGAAGGTCAGGCCCAACAAGGTAAATTTCACCACTCTGCCCCAGCCCAAGAGGATTATTTACAATGCCGTTAAATTCCGCAGATGAAACCTGGACTGCAACAACGCCAATCACCTGATCGGAAGTACCTTTTATTGGGGTTGCTACGAAAGACGCCGGCGCATCGTTACTCGGTGCATAAGGCGCATAGTCAGCGAAATAAACCTGCCCAACTGTTCCTTCTTTTGCGCGCGCAAATGCCTGCGCAAGACCGGTATCGCGATAAGCGCCATTCACAAAATTGGTAGCGTAGTCCAGCTCTTTGAAGACCGAGTAGATTAGATCACCTTGAAGGTTGAACAAGAAGATATCGTAGTAGCCTTCTGTCACTTTGATTTGCCGCAGATAGGGATGAAACTGACCGTGTTGGAAATGATACGGGATTGATTCCGGAGCCTGATTGTACAGGTCTTTTGCGCCGACAGGGTTCGGATTATTGGTGACATAAGCCAATTGTAAACCAGCACTATCGATCATCAAATTATATGAACTCGTAAACGAATTTATTGCGGCTAGAACAGTCGGATCAGCACCTAACGCCAATACTTCACTTTCAAGGTTCTCAAACCAGCTTACCACCGCGCTGGTACGGCTCTCGGTTAGAATACTAAAACTTTTTTGGGCTTCGAACAGAATATTGCGCTTGAAATCAGAGTAACTGACCACGGCAATGCTAAGACTAGCAGTGAGACAAAGCGAGACGATGATCGCAGGAAGCTTCCGAGAGATTGGTATCGCGCTTAGAACAGCCATGCGTGCCTCATTTTCAAACAGTCATTACTGTCTGGTTTATGAGGGCGTCAGTTTAAGAACAGCTTAAGCGGCTTGGGCGATTTGCACAACAATCTGCCCATCTACCTAAAATTTTAACGGATAGTCCTTTGCGCATGCACCGATCACAGGGCAAGATCGGCCATCAAAGCATCCTTGGTATAGTCAGACTTCTCAGCTTGTCGTTTGACGCGGCCTTGCGACACAACCGTAAAAGTGTCGGCAATCCGGTAGGCAAAATCGGCGTTTTGCTCGACCAGAACAATCGCCATTTCGCCCTGCCCCTTTAGGGTTTCCAGCGCATCACCAATCTGCTGAATAACATTGGGCTGGATACCTTCGGTCGGCTCATCAAGTAGCAGAACTTTGGGCTTGGTGATCAGCGCGCGCGCAATGGCTAGTTGTTGTTGCTGACCGCCCGAAAGATCACCACCGCGGCGGTTTTGCATGTCGTGCAGCACGGGAAACAGCGTGAAAACAAAGTCAGGAATTTGATGCTCTGTTTTCGGCAAGCAAGCAAAACCGGTCTCGAGATTCTCTAGAACGCTCATCATCGCAAAGACTTCGCGACCCTGCGGGACATAGGCGATCCCGGCACGCGCCGCATGATAAGCAGAGGTCAAACGAACCACCTCGCCATTCACCACCACCGTTCCTGACGACATCGCTTGCCTGCCTGAAATTGCCTTAAGAAGGCTTGTTTTACCAACGCCATTGTTACCCATCACAGTGGTGATTTTGCCAGTTTCGGCCTGCAACGACACATCAAACAAAATCTGGCTTTGACCGTATTTCAGATCGACATTGCGGACATCAAGCATGGGCACGCCCCAGATAAACATCGATCACAGTCTGGTTCGATGTCACGTGATCTAGACTGCCTTCGGCCAAGACCGACCCCTCGTGCAGCACTGTCACCTTGCAATCAAGGCGGCGCACGAATTCCATATCATGTTCCACCACGACAACCGCGCGCGTTTTTGCAGCCTCTTTCAGGATATCGGTCGTCTTTTCACGCTCTTCTGGTGTCATCCCAGCGGCGGGTTCATCGACCAACATTAGACGCGGTTCTTGCGCCAAAAGCATCCCGATCTCGAGCCATTGTTTTTGTCCATGGCTCAACTCGCCTGCTACGCGGGTCAGACTGTCCGACAGGCCGATTTGTTCTGCAACTGCTTCGATCCGGACTGCATTGGGTATGGTCTTTTTATGCAACAAAACCGCCAATGGCCCGCGTGAGGTTTTCAATGCCATTGCAAGGTTCTGGCGCACGGTTTGTGTTTCGAACACGGTTGGTTTCTGAAACTTGCGCCCGATCCCTTCCATCGCGATCTCGCTTTCGGACATACCCAGAAGCGAGATGTTCTTGTCACCCCAAATCACGTGGCCCTCGTCCGGTTTGGTCTTGCCCGTGACGATATCCATGAAGGTCGTTTTGCCCGCACCGTTAGGACCGATAATGGCGCGCAGTTCTGTTTTGGCGAAATTGATCGACAGGTTGTTGATCGCGCGAAAGCCGTCAAAGGTAACAGATACGCCCGAGACTTCGAGAAGCATGCTCATGATTGTTTCCTGACAAGCAGATCAAACAGGCCGCCGATACCTTTGGGAAAAAACAACGTGACTGCGACGAATGACAGACCCAGTAGCACCAGCCACCAATCGGTCCATTGAATAACGTAGAACCCAAGGTTGATGTTGGGGGCGCCGCCGCCTGTGAACCAGCTAGAAAGCAGAGACACGAAGGCCGCACCTATAGCAGCGCCATAAAGCCTGCCGCGTCCACCGATTGCGACCCAAACAGCCAGATAGATTGATGCGATTGGCGCTACTTCACCTGGGTTGATGATGCCAGCTTGCGGGTAATAAAGCGCGCCCGCGATGCCTGCGACGACAGCCGTGACTGTGAAAATGAACAGTTTGTAACTTTCGACATGATAGCCCAAGAACCGCACCCGGGCTTCGTTATCGCGGATGCCTTTGACGACGCTGCCCATTTTGCCCGAGACAATCCATGCAAAGAAAACGTAGCCCGCGCCCAATGCAAAGGCGGATGCGATAAAGAACAGGATCGAGATCGTGGCTTGCGATACATCTTCGTATCCCGGCACGTTTTGCAGGCCTGACAACCCGTTATTGCCGCGCAAACCGCTGTCATTTTGGAACAGATAAAGGGCCAAGGCGAGCGTCATTGCTTGAGTCAGGATTGAAAGATAAACACCCGTGACCCGCGACCGGAACGCCAACCAGCCAAAGACTAGAGCCAAAAGGCCCGGCACAACGATCACCATTAATAGCTGCAAAAATAGGCTGTCGGCAAAGGCCCAAATCCACGGAAACTCGGAACTGCCAACCACCCCGAAAATCTGATTGCCAATTGCATCTGAAATCTCGGACGGTGTGGGTGGGATCGGTTGGCTGGAAAGGCTTTCAATCACGATGCCTTCGGTGCGGGCGTACATCAGCCACATGCCGATGGCGTAGCCACCGATGCCAAAGAACGCGAAATGACCCAATGAAAGAATACCACAGTAGCCCCAAACCACGTCCATCGCGATCGCCACAAGACAAAGACATAGTGTCTTGCCCAAGGTTTTGACAAACGAGGTCGAGATCATGTCGACCCCCGTAACTTCGGAAAGCAGCGTAACAATAACGGTAAACACGGCAAGGGTTGCGACGAACCAAAGCACCGATGGGTTCTGCGAAAGGAATGATCTGTGCATGATTTAATCCGCCGCCGCACGACCCTTTAGGGCGACGATACCCTTGGGCCGGAATTGAATGAAAAGAATGATGAACAAGATCATGTAGGTCTGTGCGGCCAACGTGTTGGACGGGTTCAACCACTCGATCCCTTTTTGCAGAAAGCCGATCAACGACGCACCCGCAAGCGTGCCCCAAACGTTGCCAACACCACCAACGACCACAGTCATAAAGCTTTGCACGATATAATCTGCGCCCATCTCGGACGTGACTTTAGCGTAAAGCCCGATAGCGACCCCCGCGATCCCCGCAATGCCAGAGCCAAGCCCAAAGGTCAGCATGTTGATCCGGTCAGGGTTGATGCCCATCGATGCGGCCATGCCGGGGTTTTGGGTCACCGCGCGCACTTCAAGGCCCAATCGGGTGCGTTTGAGAACGAACAGGATCAGGCATAAGAACAGCAGTGCCAGCACAAAGATTGCGATCCGAATATAGCTGATCGCGACCACGTCGTTGAACACCAACGCACCGTCCAGCCATTCAGGTGATGTGAGCGGACGCGCTTGGGTGCCAAAGATGTTCTTGGCGAGTTGCTGTAGCGCGATTGAGATACCAAAGGTGGCCAGCAATGTCTCAAGCGGGCGATGGTACAGATGACGGATCACCAAACGCTCCATCGCGACGCCCGCGCCGAATGTAATAGAAAAGGCCAGCGGCAACGCAATGATGATCGACAGCGTATAATCGGGCACAAATTGCTGTACGACAAAGCCCGTGTAGGCCCCCATCATAATGAATTCGCCGTGCGCCATGTTGATGACGCCCATCACGCCAAATGTGATCGCGAGGCCAATCGCGGCAAGAAAATAGATCGACGCCAAGGACAATGCATCAAGGCCAAGGTCGATGCCTTGGTTCAGCGCGACCTTGGCTTCAATCGCGGTAAGTGCCTTGTCTGCGGCATCGGTGATTGCTGCGTCCGCTTCGCTGTATTGCAAATAGAAGGTGTGTGCTGCAATCGCTGCCGCTTGTTCTGCGTCTGTTACCCGTGGTGGCACAATACCTTGCGCAGACAGCGCGTCATACGCGACCGCGCGCGCGCCATCAGTGTTCAATGATGCAACTGGCACACCGCCAACAGCACCGTTGGCGATATTTTCAACAAGAGCCGCGCGGATATCAGAGCCAGAAATAAGTGCAGGTGCTAAGTTTGCTGCAATCAGGCGGTCGTAGGCTTCGATTGCAGTAATATCTTCGCCGATTGCCAATATCCGTGCAACATTAGCATCTTCGGACGCAGTCACGGCGACCTGCGGGTCTGTGGCAAGCACGGTGTTCAAGACAGCACGGACATCGACAGATAAATCACCTGATAATGCTTCAATCGCCGCAATTCGCGCAGCCGCAGTGTCAGCAAAAAGCGCGCCCAACATGCCCGCGAGACGTGTTTTGGTTTCTTTCAGCACCGGATCAGGTTCTGACGCGATAGATGCGGCAAGCGGCGCAAGCTGGCTTGAGTCCATGCTGCGCGCAATCGCTTCGACAGCAGTCTGGCGCTTGGTTATATCGGGATCAGAAAGTTGAAATTGAACCAATGCATCGCCAATCGCGCGGCGCACGCCGCCATTTGGGCGGGCCTCTGTCAGATCATCGGCGTCGAACTCTTCAATTGCGTTGCCTGTATCAAGGTCCAGCAACGTCAATGTACCGCCGATACTCGCGGCGCGAAAAAACAAACCGTCGCTGCCACGTTGGACAATTTCACGGTCTCGCCAAGCTTCTAGAAACGGCAACGCTTGCGGCAACCCACTGGCGACCAGATCGTCCATGACCACACTCACCGTGCGGCGGCCGGGCTGCAAAACTTCGTCTTGATGTGTTTGTAAGATTGCTTGCAGCGGTTGGGCAGCGGCCGTCACAGGCACAGTCAGCCACAGCGCGAGCGCCAGAGAAATCAGTCGAAGCATGGGGAAGTTAGCCAATCTATTCAGGCAGGTAAGGCACGCAACGCAAGCGCCGCGTGCCAGTTTTATCTTAGTAGTTCGAAGTCAGCTGAACGCAGGTTTCAGTTTCGGTGTTGTACATACCGCAACCCAGCGTTTCCCAATCGGACATCAAAACGGCCGATTCCGGCAAGAAATCAGTCCATGCATCACCCGGCACTTCGCTGGTCTGGCTGACAATATCAAACTGACCGTCGGCAGTGATTTCACCGATCAAAACTGGCTTGGCGAGGTGATGATTTGGCAGCATCACAGCCGTGCCGCCTGTCAGGTTCGGGAACTCTTGGCCGTACATCGCCGTGCGAACCGCATCGACGTCTGTTGTGCCTGCTTCGTTGACCGCATTTACCCACATGTTGAAGCCGATATAATGCGCCTCCATCGGGTCATTGGTCACGCGGTCTTCGCCCATCTTGGCTTTCCAAGCGGCGACCCATGCGTCGTTGGCATCAGATTCTGCTGATTGGAAATAGTTCCACGCCGCCAAGTGACCAACAAGGTCAGATGTGTCCAAACCGGACAGTTCTTCTTCGCCGACAGAGAACGCAACGACAGGAATATCATCAGCGGAAATGCCCGCAGCAGCGAGTTCTTTGTAGAAACCGATGTTCGCATCACCGTTGATGGTTGAAATCACGCCGACCTGTTTGCCGTCCGCACCCAAAGCCACAACGTCAGCAACTATTGTTGCCCAGTCAGATTGACCAAACGGTGTGTAGTTGACGAAAATGTCTTCTGCAGCGATGCCTTTGGACAGCAGATAGCTTTCCAGAATATTGTTTGTTGTGCGGGGGTAGACATAGTCAGTCCCAAGCAGCGCAAATTTCTCGACGCCCAGTTCTTCCAACAAATAATCTGTCGCAGGAATGGCCTGCTGGTTTGGCGCAGCACCAGTGTAGAACACGTTCTTAGAGCTTTCTTCGCCCTCGTATTGCACAGGATAGAACATCAATCCGTTGAGTTCTTCGAGGACTGGCAGCGCAGATTTACGGCTCACTGATGTCCAGCTGCCAAAGATCACGTCAACTTCGCTAACGGTCAGCAGTTCGCGGGCCTTTTCAGCAAATAGCGGCCAATCGGACGCCGGATCAACGACAACCGCTTCGATTTCGCAGCCCAACAAACCACCAGCGGCGTTTTGGTTTTCGATCAAAAGCTCCATCGTGTCCTTGAGCGTCGTTTCGGAAATTGCCATCGTGCCGGACAGCGAATGCAGCACACCCACTTTGATCGGATCAGCGCATTCAGCAGCGGCGATAGCGGTGGAGCCCAAAAGGGCAGTCAATGCAAATGCAGAGGTTTTAAATTTCATAGGTCGTAGTCCCCGTTGTTGCTGCGGGTCGTTGGATGCGCACAAGCACTTTCCAACGGCAAGCCGACCACATAGGATGGACCCGCAACAGTGATGTTGTCGTCGCGTGAAGGGATAAATCTTCCAGGATGAACCTTCGCGCGGCGTTTGACGTTCTTATGAACTTCTTCAATCCAAGGCATCGCGCCCGGATGCACAAGCCAATGCAGCCATCAGCGCGCAACGCAGGTTGATCCGCTCAATATGTCGCCTCTTTTTGCGGATATCGCTTATTTTTTGACCAACTTCGGTATGCCGCACTGCAGCGTAAACGATGGTGACCTACCGATTGAGGGAGCACGTGATAAATGCGACTGCCTGCTGATTGCGGCTATCAATTGAACCGCCAAAGGCATTTATTGGATTCATGACAACCGCGCTCCCCTCTTTGAAATGGCTCAATACATTTCGCTCGCTTGCGCATTGTGGGTCTGTTCAGACGACTGCGCATCAGACGGGGCACTCTGTCAGCACAGTATCGCATCACATCCAATGTCTGGAAAAGCATCTTGGCACCACATTGGTTGACCATGCTTGCCGCCCAATGGTGTTGACCGCACAAGGGGCGATCTATCTGCGCTATGCAGAGACCATTCTTGACCTGTCCGCCCAAGCCAACCGAGACGTCAAAGATATCGCACACAGCAATTTGCACCGGTTGCGTTTTGCAATGATCGAAGATTTTGAAAGTGATATCGGCCCCGAAATCACACAGCTTTTGGCCAGCATACTACCGGACTGCCATTTCACCCATTACACGCGCGTCAGCCATGAAATCCTTGAAATGCTCAAGAACCGCGAACTTGATATGGCCATTGCCACCCAACCCCAAGTGCCGCTTGTGAATATACAAGAATATCCGGTTCTACGAGATCCGTTTGTGATTGCAGTACCAGCGGGTTTGGATGTGACAGCCGAAGATTGCATCGCAGGTCAGTCAGACCTGCCCTATTTGCGCTACATGCGCACCCAGATTATCGGCGCGTCAATAGAGGCCCAGCTCAGCCGGATGCGGATCAAGCTTGAAAACACATTCGAGTTGGACAGCACCGCATCCATCATGTCGTTGGTCGCGCGCGGCAGCGGATGGGCGATCACGACTCCCAGCAACTATGCCCGCAGCAAACGGTTTCAACCGAACGTGCGCCTTGTGCCATTGCCGCGAAAAAGCTTTGCCCGCACCATTTCAATGTTCGTCGCTGAACCGCACCTTGATGATTTGGCCCAAGTAGTTGTCACTGCTCTGCGCAGTCAGTTATCCGCACAAACGATCGCGCCCATCGTCGATGCCTACCCTTGGCTCTCTGATAGCTACCGTCTGATCTCCGACTAAATGCTACGACAGAATATTGAACAACCGCCGGATTTCGGCGTCTTGTTCGGCGCTCAGATAATTTGGATGATATGTCTCTAACACATTGATCCCGTGGGTCTTTGCACGCGCCCAAGCATCCAATGCGCCTTCTTCTGCCCAGACACGCGGTTGGGCGCGATCAGCCAGTTTGGGGTAGTGATAATCACGCTCCATCGCCGCATAGGTGGCCGTTGACCCCAAGAAATGACCATCCCCCAACACCGAGCGGCAAATTGCATCAAACCCAAGATTGTCTTCTGTGACCTCTATTCCGCGCAACACGCGGTAGGTCATTGCGTGCATTTCATCGTCTAAGATGAAAGCCTCGAAACTCGCGCCAAGCAACGCGGCAGTCATGCCAGAGCTTTCATAGATCAGGTTTCCACCCGCAAGGGCCGCAGCTAAACTGGTCATCGCTTTTTCAACGCCGTACTGCGCATCAATCGCTTTAGCGTCCGTCATTGAACACGCAATACCAGACGGCAAACCCAGCCAGTTCGACAACTGCGCAGACGCTGCGTTAAGGACTGCCGTCTCGCCACTGCCGCCCGCAAATGCACCTGTGCGCAAGTCGACCACAAGCGGCCAGTTGGAAAACACCATCGGGAAACCCGGTGAGATCACGTTGACCATAACAAGGCTCGCCAGCGTTTCGGCCAGCGATTGCGCCAAGAAGCCCGCCAGCGTTGCAGGTGCCGTGGCCCCTGCTTGGGCAGCCGTGATGCACGACATCGGAATGTTGTGTTCGATGCATTTGTAAACGACGTCCACGGCGTCTTCGCCGTAGCGCATGGGCGAAATGACAGGGCTGATGTGGGCTTTGACAAAGGGGCGTTTGGCGAATTCACCCGGGCCGCCTGCGACGATGTCGAACATTTTTACAATCGGATCGACGTGGTCGGCAATCGTAAAGGCCGTGGCGACAGGTTTGGTCGTGTTGCGCATCAAGGCATAGGCTGTGTTGACGTCCAGATCATACATGTCTGGCACATCGGTTGCGATGCAGCAGCGCGTAAACCACGCGACATTATCAAGCGTGTCCTGCAGTCGGGTGAAGTCGTGCAAATCGGTCAAGGTTGAGGGCCGATATACCTCTGTCTCAAGGTCCAGCGTGGTCACTGCGGCACCGCCCGTACCAAAATAAACACGGTCCCCGCCCACGGTAATATCACGCGCTGGATCTCGCCCATAAAGAACGAATTCCTTGGCAGACGATCTGATTGCGCCTTCGACCATGTCCTTCGGGAACCCAATTCGGCCCTGCCCCAAATCCGTTGCACCAGCGGCAAGCAAATCACGCGTCAGGCGGTCGGGGACCTCGCCCATGCCAAGCTCTGCCAGCAGGCGCAACGCAGTGGCATAGATACGTTCCAGATCGGCGTCAGCCAGTGGTTTGTAGAACCCGCCAACAGCACCCGCAGGTGCCGGATTGGTTTTCACCGGCGCTGCGCGTTGCGCATGGCGCGCTTTGCGGCCAGAACGGGTCGGCTTTGCTGCGTCTTGCGTCATACCTGACCTCCAATCCCAATCTGTGAAACCACAGGACTATGATGCCGATGCTGACGCAAACAAAATGTATTCATCCCAATTTCATAAATAAAATATCCTAATTAATGGGATATAGATGAGGCATATTGACCGATACACCTGCATGTTGGTCTTTATACTAGGGAAAATGGAGATTTCGCATGAAAACGCATACACGGGTTGTTGTCATCGGTGGCGGCATTGCTGGCTGCTCTACACTTTATCATCTGACACAAGAAGGCTGGACCGACGTCGTCCTTGTTGAACGCAACGAGCTGACATCAGGCACGACCTGGCACTCTGCTGCGCAGGTCACCAACTTTGGCATGAACCAGACAATGGTTGGCCTCAAGACACATTCTATAAACCTTTATAAAGACTTGCGCGACGATCTTGATTACCCAGTCAGCTATAATCATGGCGATGGCGGCATCCGGCTTGCCAACACAGAAGCGCAAATGGATGGCTATCGTCACTTTGCGTCAATGGCGCGCGGCATGGGTGTAGAGTTTGAAGTGCTGGACGCACAAGAATGCGCGCGGCGTCACCCTCTTATTTCGACAGATAACCTGCTGGGCGGCCTTTGGGATGCCAGTGACGGCGATATTGATCCGGCACAACTGTGTCAGGCGCTTGCGCGTCGCGCGCGCAAAGCTGGCGCAGAGGTATATCGCAACACGCCCGTCACAGGCCTGACCCAGCACAAAGACGACAGCTGGACGGTGCACACAGAACACGGCGACATCACCTGTGAAATCGTCGTGAACGCTTGCGGTTACCGTGTGAACGAAGTTGGCGCGATGATGGGCGTGCACCATCCTGTAACGTCAATGGAGCACCAATACTTCGTCACCGAAGAAATCCCTGCTATTCGCGATGCAGGCCACCGCATGCCTCTGCTGCGCTGCCCGATCAGCGACTACTACTGCCGTCAAGAAAAGAACGGCCTCTTGGTCGGATTTTACGAACAGGACTGCCACACATGGGGCATGGACGGCATCGACCCGCATTTCGTGAACGCCCTGTGCCCAGACGATCTTGACCGGATCACCGACGTTCTTGAAGGCGCGTTCGAACGTATGCCGGCGCTGACAGAGGTTGGCATCCACACCATCGTCAACGGCCCGATTACCTACACCGTTGACGGCGCACCCTTGGTCGGCCCGATCCCGCATAAACGTAACGCTTTTTGCATCATCGGCCTGCGCGCCGGCCTTGGTGAAGGCGGTGGCCATGGCTGGTTGCTGGCCCAGCAGATCGTCCACGGCGAAGCCTGCTATGACACATGGTGCATCGACCCGCGCCGCTTTACTGGCCACGCAAACGTCGAATTCACAGCACTCAAAGCGATTGAAGACTATCAAAACGAGTTCCGCTTTCACTTTCCAAATGAACACCGCCCGGCAGGCCGCATGGCTAAGACCACACCGATCACGCCAATTCTCGAAGCAGAGGGCGCGGAGTTCACAGTCGTCAACGGCTGGGAACGCGCAGAGTTCTTTAAGCCAAGCGCCGGCTTTCACGTCACCCATGGCTTTCACTTCGACGAGTCGTTTCCGATCGTTGCTGCAGAAGTTGACGCTGTGCAAAACGCTGTTGGATTGTGCGAGGTCAATGGCTTTAACCGGTTCGAGATCACAGGCAGCGATGCTGCGTCATTTCTTGACCGGATGTTCTGTGGCAGACTGCCAAGCAAACAAGGGCGCGTCGGATTGGGTTACATGCTGAATACCCACGGTATGGTGAAGGCCGAAGCAACACTGGCCAACCTGCCCGCCTCGGACCGCGGCCCTGACCGCATCTGGTACGGGTCCGCAGCAGCCGCTGAATATCACGACATGGATTGGTTGACGGGTCACATTGGCGGGGATGAAGACGTCCAGATCAAGTCGCTGACCAATGATATGACCATCCTTGTTCTTGCGGGCCCAAAAGCGCGCGACGTGATGCAATCCGTCAGCCGTGCTGATTGGTCCAAAGCCGCATTCCCGTGGCTGTCGGTCCGCGAATGCTTTATTGGTTTTGCACCCGCGACCGTCATGGGCGTCAGTTTTTCGGGCGAGCTTGCCTATGAAATCCACATCCCCAACGCGTCACTTTACGCGGCCTACACCGCATTGCGCGCAGCGGGTAAGGCACATGGCTTGAAGTTGTTCGGCGCACTCGCCGTCGACTCGATGCGGATGGAAAAGGGCTATTTGCACTGGAAAGCAGATATCCTGACCGAATTCGATCCGTTCGAGACAGGTTTGGACCGCTTCGTGAAAATGGACAAAGGCGACTTTGTGGGCAAGGCTGCGCTGCTGGAACGCAGCAAAACACCCCCCAAGAAACGCCTTGTAACGCTCGTCGTGAATGACACCACTGCCGCCGCACATGGTGGCGCATCGGTAATGGCAGACGGCAAAGTCGTCGGCACAGTCACGTCTGGCGACTACGGGCACCGGACTGGCAAGAACATCGCCTATGCCTTCGTTGACGCGGCCTACGCTGCTGTCGGTGCAAAGGCCGAGATCGATATTCTGGGCAAACTTGTACCCGCAGAGGTTACAGAACCGGCTCTTTATGACGCAAAAATGGAAAAGGTGCGGTCCTAATGGCGCTAGTCAGACGGGTCTGCATTGACCTTCGCTGACAAGCCTTCAAACAGGCCTATAATGTCCGCTGGTGTCGCGCGCTCTAGCGCACCTGCGGACATCTCTTCTTCGGACCAAATCCAGGACTTCGCAGGGTCATGCAGCATGGCCCAATCTGGAAAAATCCGGTCAGTCACCTTTCGGTTTACAAGTTCTTTGACGCCCGCATGCCTGTCATCACGGATAATACGCGCATAGGCGGCGGTGACCTTTTCGGTCGGACCTTCAAGCAGTTGCAGGTAAACATCATGCCTGCAAACAAGTGCGCCAGTGATGCCGTCGCGCGTATTGCACCTGCGCGCATCAAGCAAGATCGCACCCAAAGTGGCACCGTCATACCCGAAAGGTTGCGACACATAGATAAGTTGGGTGATATCAGAAATGACCGTCGCTCCTGTTGTGCCAGCAGTGCAGGGCGAAAACCGATGATCGGTGCGGCCGCCTGTTGGTACGACCAGCATATGCTGTCCAAACGGGTATGTCTTGTGCGATTATCGTTGGAGCATTAGCGCCAGACGACAGCACAAGCAAACAATGAGGTCATGGCCGGGTGGCGGAGGGAATGACACATGCAACGAACTC
>NZ_JAFMHR010000092.1 GCF_017854415.1 Yoonia sp.
CGACATTGCCAATCAAAGTGTTCAGTTCAATCCGGCTTGGGGTTAGCCCAGAGATTAACGCGCTTTCAACAATTCTGATTCTGATTGTGACTGTTGGCACCGTGGCCGCGTCGTTGACCACGAAACGTGCGATAATGCGCAGGCAACGGGCAGAACAGATGGCCGATCAATCTCATTAATTGCGGGTCCAAGGGCCAACCAATAAAAAAGCCGCCCACGAACGGGCGGCTTTTTATGGTGGACTGGGGAGGATTCGAACCCCCGACCCCTTGATTCGTAGTCAAGTACTCTATCCAACTGAGCTACCAATCCACGAGGTGCGATTTAGCTGTGCTGACGCGGTGATGCAAGTACCAAATCAGATTCTTTCTAATTCGATTGCAGGTGCCAGCGCGAGGTCCGCTTTGGGCAGCTGGATGACAAAGGTCGTACCCCCTTCGCCGGTTTGTTGTAGCTCTAACCGTCCGCCGTGACCGCGCACCAGATCGGCGGCAATGACCAGTCCCAAACCAGCACCACCTTTACGCACACCGCCTTGGAAGGGCTGGAACAGATGTTCTTGTGCTTTTTTGGGCAGTCCAGGTCCGGTATCGGTGATTGCAATCTTCCAGACCTGATCGTCTTCGGTGGCTTGAATGCCGATTTCGCCTGCGATGCCTGTCGCCATGATCGCTTGGCGGGCATTGCGAACGAGGTTGAAAATCGCGCGGAACAACTGTTCGCCATCGGCGCGCAGGGTCATTGTAGCCGGAATATCTTCGGCAAATGACAACGGGTAGTCGCCCGCGGCCAAGCGTTCGCTGTCGATGACATCTGCGACGATCCGCGACAGGTTCACCCGCGATAGCGCAGGCGCAGGTTCATCGACGCGACCAAACACAAGCGTCGTTTCACACAGGTTCACAGCCCGCGTAATAGACCCAACAAGTTTGGGGGCCATGCGTTTTACCAGCGGATCGTCTGACGATTCGATGCGGTCTGTGAACAATTGCGCCGATGTCAGGATATTGCGCAGATCATGGCTAACCTTGGCCACTGCGCCGCCCAGTTGCGCCAGTCGTTCCTTTTGCTTCAGTGCGCCTGTCAGTTGCGTTTGCATCATCTGAAGGGCCTCTTCTGCGTCGCGCAGCTCGCGGACCCCAGCGCTTGGTGTGATGATCTGGCGGGCGTCTTCGGGGGCTTTGGCATAGGCTTGCATATGGGTCACGACCCCTTTGATCGGGCGCACCAGAAAAATCTGCACAGCAAAGAACAGCAAGCCAGCCGTGATAACCGAGATAAACGCGGAGAGAAGCAAAATGTTGAGCCCGTATGCCCACAAAGCATCCCGCAGGGGCATTTCATCCATCGTTACTTCGATAAGCAAACCGCCGTCGCGCACTGGGTTGCCGATCACGCGGATGACGCCATCTTCGGCGTTTAGCATCGTCCCAAGCGCGTCTGAAATCAGCGTCATGCTGCTAGGATTGCGCATGTCATAGGTCGCTGTGATCGGTGATGGAATAGGCGACGACAGCGCCAGTTGCCGGATTTCATCGCGGCGCAGCACGACGTTATAAACTTCGGCGTTGCGCAGCAGTTCAGCTTCAAGTTCGCGGCTGATCATATCGTCAGCCTCTAGGGCCAAAGACGCGATTTGCGCGCGTTCAAGACGCGCTAGCAAATAGTCCTCACGGAACCGCGCGACGGATGGCACAAAGATGAAAATCTCGGCCAGCATCACGAAGATCACCGTGAGGATCAGAAAGCGACCTGAAAGTGAGTTGGTCATGGTTCCTCGCGCAAAGGACTTATGGCAGCCACCGCTGCACAAAGCCGACAATACGCTTTACCTTGTCACTTTCAAAAAGTCTTGGACTAAAGTAAGCGCCCGCCGCCCGTTTGTTAACTTCGCTTACGGTCGGGTAGGGCAGGACAGTGTTCGCAATCGCGGACATTTTCATGTTGTTGGCGATGGCCATGGTCCACATACCGATCAATTCGCCCGCCATTGGACCTGCTATTGATGCACCCACGGGACGGCCTTTGACGACCATAACCTTGATCAAACCTTTGTTCTTGCGTTCCGCGATTAGGCGGTCGTTGTGATGGAAATCAAAGCGAACGACTTCCAAACGGGGGCCAAACTTCTTTTGCGCTTGTGCCTCGGTTAGACCGACTTGAGCCAGTTCAGGGTCGGTATAGGTCGCCCAAGGAATGTGGCTTGTTTTTTGCTTGGATGGCAGGCCGAACAGCATGGAACGGATCAGAACACCTGCATGATAACCTGCGACATGGGTGAATTGCAGACCACCAGCAACGTCGCCAGCGGCGTAGACCTTTTTGTTCGTGATAGACCGCAGATTGTCACCAACCTTTAGCCCTGCGCGGTCATGGGCGATCCCGCCCGCATCCAGATCAAGCTTGTCTGTGTTCACTTTTCGCCCAACAGCCATGAGCAGATGCGAGCCTGTGAAGTCGCCCTTTGGCGTATGGACAGTGATCGTTTTGCCCTTGCCGCTTATCTTCGCGGCTTGCGCGTCCTCGATGATGTTGATGCCTTCGGATTTGAGGTTCTCCAGAACAATCGCGGCCATTTCGGGATCGTCTTTGCCGAACGCTTTTGCACCTTCGATAACTGTGACTTCACAACCAAGGCGAACGTGCGCTTGGGCCATTTCCATGCCGATAGGACCGCCGCCAATAACGATCAGGTGCTTTGGCTTTTCGCGCAGATCAAAGATGTCTTCGTTGGTGTAATGCTTGACCGTGTCCAGACCCGGAATAGGCGGCACAAACGGACCAGAGCCTGTGGCAACAACAAAGCGGCGCGCCTCGATGATCGTGTCGCCAGCTTGCACTTCGGTTTTGGAAATGAATTTACCGAACTCGGAAATGACGTGCACGCCAAGGCCCTCGAAACGCTCGACGCTATCGACAGGGGCAATTTGGGCGATCACATCGTGCACATGGTCTTTGGCGGCAGCGTAATCGACCTTAGCCGTAACTTCGCCGACGCCGTACTTTGCGCCATGCGACATGGCATGTGCTTGTTTGGCGGAAGCGATCAGCGCCTTGGACGGAACACACCCATAGTTCAGGCAATCGCCGCCCATCTTATGACCTTCGATTAGAACCACTTTGGCGCCCATCTGGACCGCGCCTGCCGCAATCGACAAACCGCCAGAGCCGCCACCGATAATGCAAATATCTGCTTTAATCCGGTTCATGGTTCAAAGACCTTTCTTGCCGCGCAGGGCGTTGATGGCGATTGGCAGGGCGGCAAGGACGCACAGGCCGATGATGGGAAAGATGATTTGCGGCTCGAAGATGATGCCAAGGTTCGGGGTCTCTCCTCGGGCGAAAACTTCGCCAAGGCCTGCGCCGACAGAGGTGTAGACGACCGATCCGGGGATGATGCCAAAGAAGGTCGAAATCACAAAGCGATGCAGCGGGACCTCTAGGAATGACGGGATCAGGTTAGCCAGAAAGAATGGAACAGCAGGGACCAAGCGGATCAGAAACAGCATCGACCATTGGTTTTCATCAATGCCGTCTTTGATTTTCTTCACGGCCCCGTCGGAATTCTCGAGCTTCTTGCCCAGGCTTTCGCCAAACCCCCAACGGGCCGCTAAAAAGATTGCTGTCGCACCGATTGTCGCGGCGGTCATATTGAACAGCGCGCCGGGGAATGTCGCAAACAAGAACCCGCCGGTGAGCGTGGCAATTGTTGCGCCGGGCAGCGAAAAGGCGACGATCACGACATACGAGGCGATAAAGACCAACACTGTCAGAAAGTAGTTTGCATCACGAAACGCGATCAGGCTTTCGCGGTTTTCGGCCAGCGCATCGAACGTCAGGTAGTCGCGCAGAAAATACGCACCGAGGACCGTCACGATCATGATCGCGATCAAGGGAAGCTTTTTTAACAACGGGTTGGCGGGTGCATCTGTCATATCGGTCATCTTTTCGTCCTATGGGTGTGTCTTTGGTTGAGGTGTAGATGGACCTAACCCCGCCGCAGCGATACCCACATCACAGCCCATTGATGCAAAGCACCCCTGATGTTTCAGTTTTCGGGTTTCGGGCGTGATGAGTGAAACATTTGCTAGCCCCGAAATGTGGAAAATGTTGCAGTTTCATCTCGGTCATTGCGTTGACACGGCCCTTGGCCCTCTCTAAAGGACAGGACTGAAATGTAGTTCGGCTTCGAATCCTTTTTGGATTTGGCCACCAACCGGAGGACACGCGATGAAGCGTACGTTCCAACCATCTAACCGGGTTCGCAAGAACCGCCACGGATTCCGCGCTCGTATGGCCACAAAAGCTGGTCGTCGGATCCTGAATAATCGCCGTGCCAAAGGCCGTGCGAAGCTAAGCGCGTAAGCGCTTTTCTGGTTTGACAGATTTGAAACCGCCGGTTGGGCCTGATGTAGGTTCTCCGGCGGTTTCCGTTTGTCTGGAGGTTCTGAAGAATCGCTCTGATTTTGTGCGCGCTTCGAACGCTCGCCGCCAAGGTACCCCCGGTATTCACCTGCAGGGCCGCAAACGCGCGCAGGAAGAGGCAGTGGGGATTCGTGTCGGCTATACTTGTTCCAAGAAAGTAGGCAATGCTGTCGCGCGCAACCGCGCGAAACGCCGCTTGCGCGAAGTCGCCCGCATCGTGTTGCCTGAAATGGGTCGCGATGGCTGGGATTATGTTTTGGTGGGTCGCAAAGACCTGACAGCGTCCCTACCTTTTGAAACACTGCTGGCCGATATGCGCCGCGCTATGAAAAAGGTCCACGGATGAACCCATTTGCCTACATCGTCTCGCTGCCGGTTCGCGCCTACCGGATGATTCTATCGCCTTGGGTCGGGATGAGCTGCCGCTACCACCCCACCTGTTCGGCCTATTCGCTTGAAGCGTTAGAAAAGCACGGCGCGATAAAGGGCAGCTATCTGACCGTCCGTCGAATCCTACGCTGCCATCCGTGGGGTGGATCGGGGATCGATAACGTCCCCGACTAAGGCGCCTATTCTTTCTCGAACGAAATCGTCACGACACCGATGTCCAGCCCGTACCGTTTGACATAAGCAAGGTTCAGCAGACGGTCATCAGACAGCAGCCACATCCAATCGTCAAACGTGACCCGCAAAGTTTCGGTTTTGCCAGTGGCCGACGGGATCGGCAGATCAATCTCGTATTTCCAGTTAAAGCGGTCACCGTCTTCAATGCCTGTTGCTTCGCCGATGACACCGGGGGCTGTGCCTGTCCAAGTATCATCGCCGGTTTTAACCAGTGTCCAAATTCGTTGCTCGGTTGATCCGTCTTCATAAACAAAATCTTCGACCAACCGCAGTCGCGTGCCGTCCCAATCGCCATTCAATGTAACCACAAAGCTGCGGCGCACAGTGCCAAGTATGTCTTGGAACTGTCCGTAGGCCACCAGTTCGCCGTCAAAGAATTCCTCAAGGTTCAGCTTGCGATCGCTCAGGCTGGGATCATCAAACGATGGTTTTCCGGTGCAGGCAGCAAGCAGGATAAAGGCGGCGGCAAGGATAAGGCGCATTGGTTTCTCCGATCAGTTACCCTTGATACGCGCGGGGAACCCGTTCGGATGCAAGGCAAATTGCAGTCGCCAGACAGATTCTCCCCAAAGGAATCGGATTGCCGCCTAATCCGCGCTATTTTTAAGGGGAAATGCCTGATTGTGGCAACACTGTGCCGCACGTTGTCGCATTGCGTGGCAAGCCTGTCCTGATTTCCAATGAAATAAGGGCTGCCCTATTGTTGCGCAAAACGGTACAATTTAGCGATAAATCGGTTAATCATCCAAGTTTTGCCAGCTTTGGATGGTCTAGTTACCTTAAGAAGGCTGAAAACGCCCTGACAGATTGCTGGAGCAAAGATGATGATGAAGTTGACAAAAATTGCTACGATGCTGTTGTGTACCGCCGCGCCCGTCGCGCTGTTTGCGCAGGATGTTACCCTGCAATCCCCGGATGAATTTATTAGCGTCGATGGTCAGATCGTTGGCTTCAACGGCGTGATGTTGCGCGTGCAGACAACTGTTGGCGCTGTCAGCGTTCCCGCTTCAGAGGTGATTTGCTTCGGAGATGGGTGCCTCGAGATTATCGCCTCCAATAATTTCGGTCTGACTGCAGATGCTTTTCAGTCAATTGTTACCGATAGCGGTGCAGAAGTAGTAAGCGGCTCGGGCGATCTGCAAGTCGCGTTTGCAGCGCCAGCGTTCAATACACTTTATGCCACAGCTGTCGGGGCTTTCGCCACGTCAGGCGCGCGCGCACAGATCGCGGGTGACGGTACACTGACCTTGCAAAACGATTCTGATACAGCAACGCTGACAGCCACAGATGATGCGGCCTCTGCAAATATTGTCATTGAAACAGTTTCCCTGAACGGGACGACGCCGCAGGCATATGCAAATGCGTTTGGCTGGGCAGGTGGCGGGGCGTTAACCCACCAAATGGTCGGTCTGCAGTCGTTTTCTGTGCTTGTTGCACCGAATGCCGGCATTGACAGTATCTCTATGAATGATCTTGCCCGCGTTTACGCTGGCGAAGTTACCAACTGGTCGCAAATTGGCGGGGCGGACATGAACGTCTTGGCGCTCCAACTACCAACGTCTTCGCCGTTGCGCGCCCAAATGGAAGCTTTGGTGATGGCGCCAGCAGGCAAACGCATTGCTGGCAATGTGCTGACGATGTCAGACGAGGCAGGAATTTCTGCCTCAATCAATCAGTTCCCCGGCAGTATCAGCGTTGTGAGCACACGGGCAGCGGACGTCGATATGACTGTGCCCGTTGCAGGATCATGCGGCATAGCCGTTGCTGCGACGCCGTTTAACGTTAAATCCGGCGATTATCCACTTATCCGGCCAGTGATGGCGACGTATGATGCCCCTTCAAACCTTACTCTTGTAACTGAGCTGTTTGATTTTGCGTCGACAGACACTGTCCAGGATATGCTGGCAGGCGAAGGCTTCGTTAGTCATATCGCGTCGCTGCAGGATAGCGCCCTGAAGAACGGTCGCCTTAGCCAATTGTTAGGTGCATCATTGGATGATGCACAGCGGGTGGCCGCAGCCGAGATGTTCCAGGTGCTCTTTAATGCAGACCGCATGTCGCCGACATTGACAGGCGGTGCAGCTAGCGGTCCAGAGGGCGCATGGAATCGTGCAATGATGCAAGATTTGATTGCAGCATTGAGCGATCCGGCCAACGCAGGCCGCGAAATTATTTTCGTAGGCATTGGTCAAAGTTCTGCTGATAGCCAAACGGCAATCAACGCTTCAATTGCAGCGGCTGCAGAAATGCAGGCAGCGTTGGTTGCAACCGCCGCCGATGTGGTTGCGGCGGGTAACTACACGTTGTCCAGCTATGGCTTTGGCGATGTGTCGCCCGCAACTTGCATCGACGGCCAGGTTGCAGGCCCCACATATACCCGCGTCGAGGTTTGGATTCGCTAACCCCGATCTTCATTCATTCCCAAGTGAAAGTCGCGCTGGTCCCTCTGGCGCGGCTTTTTCTTTGGGCAGTTGGTATCTGCGGCGTGGTTATCGACTAGCAGGCGGCTTGATATCGCTTAGCGCCAAGTCACATGTTGTTGTCTGAGATGTCCAAAGGGTGCAAACAAGCGCCCAAACACTTAGGTAGAGCATATGACAAAACGCATCATCTATATCGTCTTCGCCGCAGCACTTGCCCTTTACGCAGGTGCGGCATCCGCGCAACCGCTTAGCTTGGCGCAAATATCTGGGTATCTGAACCAGTTGGAGACCGCCCAAGGCGGGTTCACGCAGATCAATCCAGACGGCACGCTATCGACCGGTCAGATCTATATCAAACGCCCGGGTCGTATCCGGTTTGAATATAACCCACCTGCAGAATCTATGGTTTTGGCAAGCGGCGGACAGGTGGCCATCTTTGATCCCCGCTCGAACACAGGACCTGATATCTATCCGCTTAGCCGGACCCCGCTGAGCATTATCTTGGCACCAAACGTCGATCTTGATCGTGCGCGAATGGTCACGAATGTCGTTTCTGACGAAACGTCTACGTCAGTAACAGCACAAGACCCCGATAATCCAAATTATGGCAGCATCCAGATGGTGTTTACCGCCGCACCGATCGAGTTGCGCCAGTGGATCGTCACAGATGATCTGGGGACCGAAACCACAGTGATTTTGAATGATCTTGTGTCAGGTGGGGCGATCAATAGCGTCCTTTTCAACGTCCAAGAAGAGATCCGCAAACAAGGCAACTAACCTTGCACCAGAACGAAAAAAGGCGGCCCCTTGTGGCCGCCTTTTGTCATTCTGACTAGCGTTTGCGACAAGACCTAAGTTGCTGGTCATACATCAGTGCGCGCTGCTCAACCTCGCCTGCAATGCGGATCAGCCAGCTTTTTGATCGCCATGTGCCACGCAGAAACCCTGTGCGTCCGTCATGATAGGCAAGGTATTGATTGCGCGTATCGGTGATCGGCACGCCAGTTTCTTCAACGGTCAACGCCATGTACCAGCCCATAAAATCAGCAGCGTCGTTAATGTTTTCGCGGCGCGCACGGCGCTTGTTCTCGCGCTGTTGGTACTCTTCCCACGTGCCGTCTAGCGCCTGACTATAGCCAAGTGCAGACGACTGTCGTCCTACTGGAATAACACCCAACGCAAAACGATGTGGTGGCCGATTATTGCCGATAAACTTACTTTCTTGATAGATGATCGCCATCATCGCGGGCACAGGAACCCCGTATTTACGTTCCGCCGCACGGAACGCGCGTAGATATTCTGGGCGCTCTGACACGATGTTACAAGCGTTCTCAAGGTCGCGCGGTGCCGAGAAATTACCCGAAGCCCCGCAGCTACCCAAAAACAGTACACATGCCATAGCGCGAAAGATTCTGCTCATCTGCCTCTCGCTTTTCTTTTATTTTTTTCAAGCATAGCGCGTTTGGGGCGGTCTGGGAATCCCAAAGGCAACCCACCTAGATCACAAAAGCGAGGATCACAGGCAACGCCAGCACCGAAAGCAAGGTCGAAGCGACGACCAACCCCGCCACAGGCTGCGCATCTGCCCCGTATTTTTCCGCCAAAAGATACGACGTGACCGCGACTGGCGTTGCCACCTGCACGATCAAAACGGCTGCAGCGATAGGTTCCAGCCCGAACCACCATGCGGCCAACCAAGCGGCACCAACGCAAATAAACACCTTGATCACCGACAAGATCACTGCGCGGGTCATCGCTTTGGTTTCTAACCGCGCAACGGCCACGCCAAGTGTGATCAGCATCATTGGGATCGCCATTTGCCCGATCAATTCGATCGCGTTGGTCAGGAATTCCGGCGTTTCCCAGCCCTGCCACAAGAACAGTGCACCCAGCAATGTGGCTGCGACCAATGGCTCTTTGATAACGCGGCGCAGCGATCCACCGCCCGCGACCATCCAGATGCCAACTGTGAACGACAAAATCGCCATGACCGCAAAGACGACGACCGCATAACCCAACCCAATTTCACCGAATGCAAACAACGCCAACGGCAAGCCCAGATTGCCGGTATTTCCGAAAATAAGCGGCGCCAAATAGGTTTGCATATCAAGGCGGGCAACTTTAACCACGATAAAGCAGCCAATCATAACAAGGCCGTAAGCCACGAATGCGGCTAGCGACAATGCAGCCAAGGCCTCTGGTTCGACGTCGGTTTTCATCAGCGCCACAAAAATCAGGCAAGGCACCGAAAGGGTCATCGCGAGGCGTGTGACGAATTCGACGCGATACTCAAAACCCATCTTAACCCAAGCAAAGCCAACTGCCGCGAGCAGAAAAACGGGGGCCGTGATGTTCAAGACTGTAAGCGCTAGGTTCACAGACTGTTTCCTTCAATTATGCCTGCAAGGCGTGGACTTTGCGCGCACAGCAGCGATATACGGGGAGTGGGACAAGGGTTAAATGTTTAAAACACGTGCAAAATATCATCTAGGCCAAGTGGTCCGCCACCGCAAACATCCCTTTCGGGGTGTGGTTTTTGACGTGGATGCCATGTTTTCGAACACTGACGAATGGTACAACGCCATTCCAGAGGACAGCCGCCCCAAAAAGGACCAGCCATATTATCACTTGCTGGCCGAAAACGACCAAAGCTTTTACGTGGCTTATGTGTCCGAACAGAACCTTGTCGCAGACTATTCTGGCGAACCGGTCGATCACCCAGATCTGGATGATCTTTTTGGCCCATTCGAGGACGGCCTCTATCCGTTGCAGGCCCAGTTGAACTAATCCGAGAATGCGATCACGTCATGGCGCATTGTGCCAAGACCTGCGATCTGTGCCGTTACAACATCCCCAGCTTTCAAAAACCGCGGCGGTTTATATCCGTAACCGACACCAGGGGGCGTTCCTGTCAGGATCAAATCGCCCGGATGTAACGTGATGAACCGGCTGACGTGTGCGACGATCTGTTTGACCGAAAAAATCATCGTCGCCGTGTTCCCGGTTTGCATTTGTTCGCCGTTCACCTCGAGTGACATGGCAAGGTTCTGTGGGTCCGGCACTGCGTCTGTGGTCACTAGATAGGGGCCAACCGGCGCAAAGCTGTCGGCGGATTTACCTTTGACCCAATGCCCGCCATAGGCCATCTGGAAATCCCGCTCTGATACGTCATTGGCCATGCAGAACCCTGCGACGTGATCCAATGCATCCGCTTCGCTGACGTTCAGCGTGCGGCTGCCGATAACGATGCCCAGCTCGACTTCCCAATCAGTCTTTTCAGCGCCTTTGGGGATGACAATTGGGTCGTTAGCACCCGTGACGTCACAAGCTTTCATGAACAAGATCGGATGTTCGGGGATCGCCATGTTCATTTCCGCCGCGTGGTCGTAGTAGTTCAGACCGATGCAAAAGATACGGCGAACGTCATTTAAGAACGGGGCATGCGTTCCTGCAATCCGGGGCAGGTCGCTGTGGTCTATCGCTGACAAGATAGCCAGTGCCTCGGGTGCCAGTGTTTCTGCCGTGACATCAGATATATGACCTGACAAGTCACGTAATGTTCCATCTGCGTCCATGACGGCAGGTTTGATTCCATCGTTGGTTTTGATCCGACACAGTTTCATCGCTGGCTCCTTTTGGCTCAGTCACAATTGATAGGGCCAAGAGTTGCGCAGCGCCAGAGGGGTGGTCAACGCTGTCCGTCATGTTACATCGTTTGCGAGACCCCAAAAGGACGCCCAAATGCTTGTAGTTGTTTCGCCCGCCAAATCACTGGACATGGACCCCGTCGATGTGCTCGCCACCGCCCCTGAATTTCAGGAAGACGCGGTGCGGTTGTCCAAAACTGCGCGCAACCTGACCCTTGGGGAACTGAAAGGTCTGATGAGCATTTCGGATGATCTGGCACGGTTGAACCGTGATCGGTTCAAGGCGTTCTCAGCGGAACCTGCACCACACACCACCAAAGCTGCAGCATTGGCGTTCAACGGTGATACCTTTCAGGGGCTAGAGGCGAAAACCCTGTCTGAAGATGACCTCGCATGGGCGCAAGAGCACCTGCGCATTCTCTCGGGGTTATACGGTCTGCTGCGCCCATTGGACGCGATCCAACCGTACCGTCTGGAAATGGGCAGTCGTTTGAAAACGCGGCGCGGCAAGTCACTTTATGACTATTGGGGCGACACGATTGCCAAGGCGCTGAATACGCAGGCTGATGCAGTTGCGACGGATACTTTGGTCAATTGCGCCAGTCAGGAATATTTCGGGGCGGCAGATCGCAAGGCGCTGAAACTGCGGGTAATCACGCCGGTCTTCATGGAAGTGAAAGACAACAAGCCTCGCATCGTCAGCTTTTTTGCCAAGCGTGCAAGGGGTGCGATGGCGCGGTTTATCGTTGAAAACCGTGTGACCGAAGCGGACGGGATCAAGAATTTCACCAGCGGCGGTTACGCCTACGACCCTGACCTCTCTGAGGGTGACAAATGGGTTTTCTTGCGCGAATACCCGAGCTGAACGCGATGAAAGTCGCAATCATCGGGCGTGGCGCGATTGGCCAATACGTGCGCGCGCAGTTGGCTAAACACGGCATTTCAGAAATCGCCCAGATCGTGCGCCCGGGGCAAGAATCTGCTTCGCAACCACCCTGCATTTCTGATGTACGAAACCTGCCAGAGCGGCCTGATCTGATCGTGGATTGCGGCGGCCATGCCGCATTGGCTGAACACGGATCTGTTGCTTTGGGTTTGGGGATTGATGTCCTGACTGTATCACTTGGTGCTTTGGCTGATCCAGCGTTGGAGGCCGCACTGACTGCCTCTGCTGAAGCTGGAGGGTCTCGCCTACACCTGACCAGCGGTGCTATCGGTGGACTTGACGCGTTGCGTGGCGCGCGTGCTGGCGACATCACCAAAGTCACTTACACAGGCCGCAAACCACCCAAAGGCTGGGCGGGTTCACCTGCCGAAAACGTGCTCGATCTTGATAGCTTGACCGAAGCGACTGCGCATTTCACCGGAACCGCCCGCGCGGCAGCGCTCGCTTATCCCAAGAACGCGAATGTTGCGGCTGCCGTGGCCTTGGCAGGTATTGGATTTGACGCAACCGAAGTAGCGTTGATCGCTGATCCCGACGCCACCGCCAACATCCACGAAGTGTACGCAACGGGCGCATTTGGCAGCTTTCATTTTACGATTTCTGGAAATGGATTGCCTGAAAACCCGCGCAGTTCGGCATTGGCAGCGATGAGTATCGTGTCGGAATTGGGAGAACGCAAAAAGCGGATCGGCTTTTAGAAATCTGCCGCAATCCGCATGTCGCGCAACGGACGCACTGCTTGTATTGAAGCCTCGTAAAGCGGATGTGCTTTGTAGGCGGCCAGGGCCTTGGCGCTCTCGAATTCAGCGTAAACGATCACATCCACCTCTGACGATAATGTGTCACTTTGGGTGTTCTGACGTACTTCGAACAGGGACGCGTCGGGAATGCCTGCCAACAGCTCTAGCCCTACCACGATTTCCGGCAGGTCTGCTTTGTCTTTGGCGCTAAAGAAAACAACGTGGCGCAAGGTGGGGCGGTCAGACAAAGGGCTTAGCTTTCAAATCTAAAAAGATGCCCGTTTCAAACATGCCCGCCCGCCCGCTGCAAGTTAGATGCGCTCAATCGCAAGCGCGATGCCTTGACCACCACCGATACACATCGTGATCAACGCGCGTTTGCCGGCCGTGCGTTCAAGTTCATACATCGCCTTTATCGCAATGATTGCACCAGTCGCACCCACAGGATGGCCCAACGCAATTGCACCGCCATTGGGGTTCACACGGGCAGGGTCGAGACCGAGTTCTTTGGTGACCGCCAACGCTTGCGACGCAAAAGCTTCGTTGCTTTCGATCACGTCAAAGTCGCTCGCAGACA
>NZ_JAFMHR010000093.1 GCF_017854415.1 Yoonia sp.
ACGAAGATTATCGCACCGCAGTTGTCGGTGCGCCCAATGGCCGATCAGGCTGGATATTAAACCGTACACCTGACATTCGCGCAGACCGCTTGGATGCGGCACGCGATATCTTGGAATTCAACGGCTACGACCTCAGCCGTTTAGAGGAGATGACACAATGAAGCGATTTATTCTGATGGGTATTTTGGCCCTCGCAGCCTGTGAAGGCACCAGCACTGGAACAATGACGGCGCCTTCGGGTGGTGGCATGCGCGAATTTATGGTGATCGGCAATCGCATGACGTTCGAGCAATGCCGCGCACGTGGCGGTCTGATCATCCGCGATAGCAACACAGCAATGGTCGCCTGCGACCCGAGCGTGCGCGGCGAGCCCGTGCCTGCCGACGAATTCAACCACCCCGACGACAAGCCAACAGGTTAATAACATGACGACACAATCAGCAGCGATCATTGGCGGCGGTGTTATCGGCGGTGGCTGGGCCGCGCGGTTCCTTTTGATGGGCTGGGATGTGCGGGTTTTCGATCCCGACCAGGAAGCCGAACGCAAGATCGCCGAAGTCTTGGACAACGCGCGCCGGTCCTTGCCGGGTTTGTCCGATGTAGCTTTGCCGCCGGAAGGTACGTTGACGTTTCATGATACGATACCCTCTGCGGTCGCAGGTGTGGCTTGGGTGCAAGAAAGCGTACCCGAGCGACTAGACCTAAAGCGCAAGGTCTACCAATCCTTGCAAGAACACTGCCCGCATGACGCCGTTATCGGTTCATCGACAAGCGGGTTTAAACCATCAGAGTTGCAAGGCGGTGCCACGCGCCCTGAACAGATTGTCGTGACCCATCCCTTTAATCCGGTCTATCTTTTACCGCTAATCGAGTTGGTACCAAGTGCGCAAACCGCCCCTGCGATTGTGCAAAAAGCCAAGGACATCCTGACGAGCATCGGCATGCACCCGCTGCACGTACGCGCTGAAATTGACGCACATATCGCGGATCGCTTTCTTGAAGCTGTCTGGCGCGAAGCGCTTTGGCTGATCAAGGACGGCATTGCCACTACCGAAGAAATCGACGACGCGATCCGCTATGGCTTTGGCCTGCGCTGGGCGCAAATGGGATTGTTCGAGACATACCGCATCGCGGGTGGCGAAGCAGGCATGCGCCACTTCATCGAACAGTTTGGCCCCTGTCTTGAATGGCCGTGGACCAAACTGATGGATGTGCCTGAACTGACAGAAGAGTTGATTGACAAGGTCGCAGATCAATCTGATGCCCAATCTGGCAAATATACGATCCGCGAACTTGAACGGGCACGTGATGACAACTTGGTCAGTATTTTGCGCGGGCTTAAGGCGCAAAACTGGGGTGCTGGTGCGCTGCTAAATGCACAAGACAAACGTATTGAAGGCGACGTAAAGTTGCCAGATGATCTGAACCAACCGATCGTGACAGTGGCCCGCGCTGTGCCGCTTGATTGGACGGATTATAACGGGCACATGAACGAAGCGCGCTATCTGCAAGCCTTTGGCGATGCTACGGACCGGCTCATGTTGCTGATCGGGTGCGATGCGGAATACATCGCGACGGGCGGCAGCTATTTCACTGCAGAAACGCATATCCGCCATTTGGACGAAGTGCGTGCAGGGGCCGTGATCCGTATTGAAACCCAAGTTCTCGCTGGTGCAGGCAAAAAAATGCACTTGTTCCACCGTATGTTCGAAGGTGACCGCGAACTTGCAACTGGCGAGCATATGATGATCCATGTCAGTCTCGCGACCCGCCGCGCATCCGACCCAGCGCCCGCTTTGGCCGCGTTACTTGCCAAAGTGGCAAAGGCCCACGAAGCCTTGCCTAGGCCGGTTGGCGCTGGCAACGCTATCGGGGTTCGCAGCTAGTCAGTTTTCGCGATTAATGTGTCAAAATAATCGGTCAGTTCGCGCTGGCCGATACTGGCCTGCCGGACAAGATGGTCAAAGTGAATGGTGATTGCGGCGATCCTCTCGGAGTCGCGGAAAACAAGGTAGTTCCGCCCTATATAGATGACGGCCAATAACGGGCCAAAGACTGTCACTGGCGCGGAATACAACAACCTTCGATCAAACAGATGAAGACGTAGGGTTGGGTAAAGCTGTGCGTGCAGATCGCGAAAGCGGGCCAACTGCGTGCGGCGAATATCCGGCGAAAGCCCTGCGTAGTATCCGGTGCCAGCCGCAAAGGTATCCAGCTCTGCTGTCGGTATCGCGATTTCATAGTCCGATCCCGCATTGCGCATCCAATTTAACCGGTCTGTACTTGCGCCAACAGCCTGATCAATTGTCTTGCCGATGTGGGGTGCATATTCCCAATGCAACATCTCGGCGGTTTTAAGCATATCGGGCAGCCCAGCAGGCACGTGTCGAATTTTGTATCCCTTCGCTTCTTGGTGCCACGCAAAAATTTGATCGTCGATCATTGCGCGCGGTGCTTGCGGCATTGAAATCGCAGTTGCGACCAATTCGGCGGCTTGTTCTGGTCTGTCGGACAAGCCCAATAACCAATCGGCGCTAACGCCCAAGGCTGCGGCACATTCTGCAACTAACTGCGCGTTCGGCAGGCGCGCGCCTTGATCCTTGAGCAGTTGCGAAAGCGTAGAGCGATCAACGCCAGCGTGACGTGACAACGCGCTTTGCGTCATTTCGGCCAAGGTCATTGCTGTCTGCAAGCGGTCACGAAAAAGCTGCGCACGCTGTCTTTTGTCGATTCTTATCACCATATGTGCATAATTTCACAAATTATGCATTTTGTGAACTACTGTCCAAATGGTGCACTGCGCGGTGACGCCATAGGGTAAACTTATGGGACAGAACAAATTTACGGCCCGCGTGCATTTTGAATGGCCGACGCTTTTTTTGATACTGGCATGTTATGCGGGCTGGGCAGCGGCGTTGTGGGTCTTGCCTCTGCCAGTTGGGATCATCTTTTGCGGCATTATGATCGCGCTGCACGCGTCTTTGCAGCACGAAGTGATCCACGGGCATCCCTTTCGTATCCAATGGTGCAATGAACTTTTGATCTGTCCGCCGCTTATGTTGACGGTCCCTTTTGTGCGGTTCAAGGCGACACATTTGGCACATCATCATGACGAGGTCATTACCGACCCCTACGACGACCCCGAAAGCAATTACCTTGCGAATGATGTCTGGTTGCAGTTGCCGCGCTGGATACAAACGGTTTTGCGGTTCAATAACACGATTGCTGGGCGGCTGATCATTGGTCCAATTATCGGGACAGCCAGCTTTTTGACGTCAGAATGGCGCAACCGGGACAAAACGATATGGCAAGCATGGCTGCTACATATTCCGGCTGTGGTGGCTGTTGGATTTGTGGTTACCGCATCGCCTATGCCGTTCTGGGCATATTTGATTGCGGCCTATCTGGGCATGTCCATCTTGAAACTGCGCACATTCTTGGAACACCAAGCCAATGAGCGCGCCAGCGGACGTAGCGTGATCGTAGAGCGCGGCGGCGTCTTTGGATTTTTGTTCTTGAACAACAACCTACACGTCGTCCACCACATGCATCCGCGCGTGGCATGGTATCAATTGCCGGCCCTTTATCGGTCGCGCAAAGATCACTATTTGCGGCGTAATGGCGGTTACTTCTACACCTCATACGGTCATGTACTACGTCGCTATTTTCTGACGCCCAAAGACCCTGTCGCGCACCCGCTCTGGCGGCGATAGCGGTTTGCGGTCATAGGGGGCGGATGGAAATCTGGATCCCGATCACAATTGGCGCGGCCATCGCGCAGACGCTTCGGTTTATGCTGCAAAAGCGGCTTAAAGGCATGGCGCTGTCCACCGCAGGGGCCACGTTCGCGCGGTTCATCTATTCGTCGCCTTTGGTGGCCGTGATCGCGATCACCTATGCGACCAGCAGCGGGCAAGGGTTGCCGGACTTGCCTGCCGCCTTTTGGCCTTACGCCTTTGCGGGTGGCACCTCTCAAATCCTTGCCACGATGTGCGTCGTCGCTTTGTTCAGCCATCGGAATTTCGCAGTCGGGATTACGTTCAAAAAAACCGAAGTGTTGCTGAGTGCATTCTTCGGGTTCCTGATCCTTGGGGACACTTTCACGACACTGACAATCGTGGCGATGTTGATCGGACTTGCCGGGGTTTTGCTTTTGTCGGACCCGCCGGGTGGCGTGGGGCCTTGGCACAAACGGGTGTTCAACCGTGCTACTGCGCTGGGTCTTGGGGCAGGCGTGCTGTTTGGGATTTCAGGAAATGGGTATCGCGGCGCGTCGCTGTCTTTAGGCGATGGCGATGTGTTCTACCGCGCCATTGTTACGCTGGCGATTGTAACTGCGTTTCAAACGCTTGCGATGGCGCTTTGGCTGGTCTGGCGCGAGCGCGGCGAGATCATGCGAGTGCTCTGTGCTTGGCGGGTTGCTGGATTGGTCGGCATCACCAGCATGATCGGATCGATCTGCTGGTTTACGGCCTTCACGCTGCAAAACGCGGCTTATGTGAATGCGGTGGGTCAAATTGAGCTGCTTTTCTCGCTGATTATTGGCGCATTTGTTTTCGGCGAAAAGATTGGCAAAAGAGAATGGCAGGGCTTGCTGTTGCTCACATGCAGCATCGTGATGCTGGTCTTGCTGCTTTAGAGCAAAGGGCGCCCGTCAAGGCGGCTGACCAAATGCGCCTCGTCATCATTGCGAAAGAACGGGACACTGGCGGGCGGGCCGTTGCGTTTGATGTGGCTGCCCAATTCGGCCAACACAACTTGGGTGATAAAGGGCAGATCAAAGCGGCGCGCATCCGCCAATGGGACCCACTGCAGATAAGAAAGCTCGTCCTCAGCATTCGAGAAATCGTCAAGGTCTGTTTGCAAATCACCTGCATCGGCCAAGAAGAACCGCGCATCAAACCGGCGGGGATTACCAGCCGGTGTCACTGCGCGAAAAAAGAACCGTAGGGCTGCCGCATGGGGCACAAAGCCTGCATGTGCAAAACCGCGCCACCCTTGCGGCGGGTTGTCCCAAGCTTGCGTCTGACCCAGAATTTGCCCGGTTTCTTCCCACAATTCGCGGATCGCAGCGGCAGCAAGTGCGGCAGGCGGCAGGCGGCTTTCTTGCGTCAGTCGTTCGCCATCCAAGTCGGTAACTGGTGTCGTTGGAACCTGCGCATCATTTGGATCAACGGCGCCACCCGGAAACACGAATTTGCCGGGCATGAACGCCGCAGTCGCCCCGCGTTGGCCCATCAAGACGGCTGGTGCGGTCTGGGTGTCGCGCAAAACAATGATCGTCGCGGCGTCGCGAATGGCGGTCTTGTCCATGCTTGCCCTTTGCGGATGTTAGCTGTTGTGGCCGAACCCGTGCATCCGGCGCGCCCATTGAATGCCCACAACCATGCCCTTCATGCGCGGCAAAAGATAGAGCGACAGCGCGACCGCAGCCACCGTCAATGTCGAGGCCATGACCCAAGGTTCTGGCCGCAGGTAAACCCACATAAAGTGGATCACAAACCCCAGGATGTGACCGACAACAAGAATTGTCAGATAGGCAGGGCCGTCATCAGCGCGGTGGTGAAAAAGCTCTTCGTTGCAGGACGGGCAGTTGTCCGCAACTTTTAGATAACGCGTGAACAGTCGCCCTTCGCCACAGTTGGGGCAGCGCTGGCGTAGTCCGTGCATCACGGCGGATTTGGTGTGACGGTCGTCAATTGGGAAATGTGCATCTGACATCAGGTTTCTCCGGCATTTGACTATCACATGGACCAATGGGCACTGCTTTAAAAGGGGTGCTGCAAAATTGTGCATTCGCCATTTTGCATTTTTATCTCAAAACGGTGCGACGGAAACTTTCACGGCCTGCGTTTGAGAAGGGTAAGCCACGCAAGAGGCGAGGCGAAAAGAAACAAAGGAAAGACAATGAAAAGCAAGATTTTGATAGCAGCCCTTCTTTCAGGTGTGGTTTTGGCCGCAGGTGCGGCACAAGCCGACAACCACCGCGAGCGCCCGGATTTCGCAACGCTTGATTTGAACAGCGACGGTTCACTTTCTCTTGAAGAGTTGCAGGCGCAAGGCCAAGCACGCTTTGCCAGTGTCGATGCAAACGGCGATGGTGGGTTGTCTGCAGAAGAACTGATCGCTGCCGCAGGTGAACGTGCAAGCGACCGCGCCGCAAAAATGATCGAGCGCCACGATGAAAACGGCGACGGTGTGTTGCAACTTGACGAGATGCCACGCCGTGGCGGTGGTGACCGTGCAGAGCGCATGTTTGAGCGTGTTGACGCAGATGGCGATGGCGCATTGTCACAAGAAGAGTTCGAGACCGCCAAAGAACGTCGCGGTGAGCGTGGTGAGCGCGGCGACGGCAAGCGGAACCGTGGCTAAGGTGCAAACCGGCTGGGGGCATGCTGCCCCCAGCCGATTGCCAGCGCACAGCAATCGGGCTAGCACGCATTCAGATGACCTTATCGCAAGACCCGTTTTTGGGTGCCCCAGACGACGCCCTGCTGATAGCTTTCGCCAATGGCGACAGGCAAGCTGCGCGGTATTTGACGGCGCGGCTTTTGCCGCGGGTCTTGGCGCAGGCCACACGCATGATGGGCAATCCGTCCGAGGCCGAAGACGTCGCACAAGATGCGATGATGCGCCTTTGGAAAATTGCCCCCGATTGGCGGCAGAACGAGGCGCAAGTCAGTACCTGGCTTTACCGCGTGACGTCAAACCTTTGCACGGACAGGCTGCGCAAACGGCGCGGGGCCGTGTCGCTGGATCAAGTGGCCGAACCTTTGGACGACGCGCCAAGTGTCCCTGCGCAAATGCAGACGCGCGCACGGATGACGGCGCTTTCGGATGCTTTGGCACAACTACCGGATCGACAGGCGCAAGCGGTGTCGCTGCGACACCTTGAGGGACTATCCAATCCCGAAATTGCGCAAATCATGGACATCAGTGTGCGGTCCGTGGAAAGTCTAACAGCACGCGGTAAACGCGCCCTTGCCGATCTGATGGCCGGGCGAAAGGCAGAACTGGGGTATGACGATGACCAACCCGAATGAAGATATGCTGGACGATCTGTTCGCGCAGGCGCGCAGTATAGATGCCAAACCCAGCCATGCTTTTTTGGCGCGCGTGTTGGCAGATGCAGATGGCGTACAGGCCGCGATGCGGCCAAAACAAGCCGCTGTGCCCGGCGGGCTATGGACGCGCATGTTGGACGCTTTGGGTGGTTGGCCTGCTGTCAGCGGGTTGGCTGCGGCGACCATTGCAGGGGTCTGGATTGGGGTAGCCCCGCCAAGTTCCATGCAGGATTTAACCGCATCATTGATAGGTGACGAAGTGAGCGTAGATTTTTTCGCGACAGATTTTGCGTTTGATACAGGGGCTTTGGCAGATGGCTGATCAAGAGAAAGCGACGGCGCGCCCTAGCCGCTTGTGGAAAGCCGTCTTGGTATGTTCGCTGGCGCTCAATTTGGCTGTGGCTGGAGTGGTTGTCGGGTCAATGGCGTCGGGACGGTTTGGCGACGGGCCGCCGCGTAGTTTTGATCTGGGCATCGGCCCGATCACCCGCGCGCTTTATCCGCAAGAACGCCGCGAAGTGGGGCGCAGCCTGCGCCAAAACCGCGTCTTGCGCGATGTTGATCTGCGCGGGCGTGTGACCAGTATTGTGGATACGTTGAAAGCAGAGCCATTCGCACCTGATGCGCTCCGCGTTTTGCTTGAGGCCCAGAATACGCAAATGGCGAGTGTACAAAGCAAAGCGCAGGACGCGTTGCTGGACACGATTGCAGATATGACGCCCGCGCGGCGGCAAGAATTTGCGGACCAACTGTTGGAAGAGCTTTCTAAGACACGGACACGCGGTCCGCGACCTTCAAGCGGCTGATTTACCCATCGCGACTTGATTTCGCCCGGCGGATTTAGCGACATACAGCGCTTTGTCGGCGCAGTCGCACAGCTTTGTTAGGGGAAATGCATCAAGCCCGTCTTGATCGCTGACAGCCACCCCGACAGAGATTGTGACATGGATCGGCGCATGCGCTTCGCCGACATCAAAGAGCGTGTTGTGGATCGTGCGTCGCAGTCGGTCGGCCGCCAATTTTGCTTGCCTGACAGAGGTGCGCGGCATGGCAATGAAAAATTCTTCTCCGCCCACGCGCGCAACCAGATCAATTGCGCGCATGTTTTCACGCAATCTGTCTGCGGCTTGCACCAAAACCCTATCGCCCGCAGCATGGCCGTAGGCGTCATTGACAGCCTTGAAATGGTCGATATCCAGCATCATCACAGCAAATCCGTGCCCTGATGCTACCGCTTGTTCGGCCAAACGTGCCAAATGTGGCTCGAGATAGCGGCGGTTATAAAGGCCGGTCAAAGGGTCTGTGATCGCGGCATGCAAGCCGCTACGAACCGTGGCACGCAGGGCATCAGTTTGTTGTTTTCGGGCGATCAGTGCTTTGGCACGCAAGGCGATTTCAGCCGGTGACGCATCGGCTGATACCGCATCATCTGCGCCCAAGTCCAAGAAAAGGGCTGTAATTTCCGGCTCGTCTGCTGGAGTGATGATCAACTGCCCCGACAAGCGCGTTGCTGCACGTGAACGCAAATCAGATACCAGACCAAACAAAGCGCGCTCGTTTTGTGGCACGGCAGTTGCATCAACGATCAACAGGTCCGGCGTTTGCGGCAACGCTTTTGCGGCAAGTGCCGCGTCGGGCGTGATCACGCAGACGGGTCTGCCAAAGTCATGGGATAGTGCGTTGGTCATTTTTGCATGCATGTCGGGTATCGGTGTGACGAAAGCGACGTTAGCGGGTACTTCAAAGCTGCGGCACGCCTCTTCGAAACCAAGTGCGCGGCTGGTGCTTTCGCGCAAGACCAATTCTTGTCCGGCGCTTCGCACGCGCAACAAATTGCGGATACGCGCCAACAAAAGTGTGTCATTGATCGGGCGGGGCATCACATCGTCCGCGCCCGCGTCAAGGGCCGCAAAACGTGCCTTTGCCGTGTCGGGCGTACCCAGTGCGATTATTGCGACCGCAGCTGTGTTGGTTGCATTGCGCAAGTCCTTGCAGAAATCGTGATTATCCGCGTCTGCACAATTCAGGTTCAGCAAGATCTGGTCTGGCCGGTTTTCTGCAATTGCGCGTTCCGCTTCGGCGCGGTTCGCACAGACATCTACCGCGAACTGTGCGGCTTGCATTTTAACCTTTAGCACAATCCGGTTGGTCGCCACCGCATCCAAGATCAATATACGCGCAGGCATGAACAACATCCTTTCTAAGGGGGGACCCTCAATTCCTTGGATGCATTTTCTGCGGTATTGGTTAATAAACAGTTTCGAAAACAGTGAGGATCGCCCGTGCAGCATCAAGAAGCCGAGATTATTGCCCTGAAGGCCTTGGCGTGGCTGGCTGAAAATGAAGAGCTTTGCCCAATTTTTCTGGGTGCGACAGGGGGCAGTACAGATGAAATGCACGCACGTGCGACTGATTCTGCGTTTCAGGCGTCAGTTCTTGAATTCATAACGATGGATGATGCATGGATCATCGCGTTCTGTGACAGCGCTGATCTGGGTTATGATAAACCGCTGCGCGCCCGCTATGCGTTGCCGGGAACCGAACAGACGGAATGGACCTAAAGGTCTATCTTGATGATCGCACCGGCTTTGACGGCGCGGCTTTGACACAGGATCATCGCTCCCTCTTGCTGGCTTTTTGACAACACAAAATCGCGGTGCTCTACTTCGCCTGACACGACGCCGCATTTGCATACACCGCACAGCCCATCGGCGCATTTTACATCAACATGCACGCCCGCAGCGATCAGGGCATCTGATGCAGACTGATCTGCGCCAACTGCGATTTCGCGACCATCATTGAGTGCGAGCGTGAATGGATAATTCTCATATTCCGGCTGTTCTGGTACCGCGAAATATTCAAGGTGCCGCGCCTCTTCGGGAAAGCCATTTGCGGTTGCTGCGTCCATGACGGCAGACATATAGGCGTCGGGTCCGCAGGTGTAGATATGTGCGCCACTGGCGTATTTGGTGATCGTGGAAAGGTCCGCGCGCGTGCCTTCTTGCGAGACATGCAAATGCACGTTCGCCGCCCAAGGGACATTTGCCAGATCATCAAGAAAACCAGCATCTGTGCGCTTTGATATACTATAATGTAGCGCAAAATCTGCGCCAATTGCATGCAACCGGTGCGCCATCGCAATCATTGGCGTTACACCAATACCGCCACCCATCAACAGGGTTTTTGTGGCATCCTCGACCAGTGGAAAATGATTGATCGGTGGCGAGATATAAACCCGCCGCCCTTCACTGAATATGCGGTGCATCAGCTTTGACCCACCGCGTCCTGTGTCTTCGCGCAGAACCGCAATCTGGTATTTTCTGTGATCAGCAGGGTCACCGCTTAAAGAGTATTGCCGGAAGAATTCTGGCGCGACAAGCACGTCAATATGCGCGCCTGCGGTGGCGGGAGGCAGATCGCCGCCATCTGGTCGCGAAAATTCGTATTTGGTGACTGCATCAGTCATCTTTGTAACCGAAGAAATCACAACCGGAATGACAGGAGCGTCCCCTTTGACAGGCGTGTAAACATGCTCTGGCGCGATCCCAGCTGCGCGACGCTTGCGGTGTTCGGTCGCGGGGATCATGGCGTCATAAGCTGCGATGCCAGCTTCACGATCCATCGGTGCAGGCCAAGGATAAGGCGGTGGGGCAAGTGGTGCAGGATAGACGGCGAGCGTTTGATCCGCGAAGGTCAGTTTCAGGTCTTTTTGCAAGCTGCGCGCGTTTACGGGATGGCGGGAAGGGTGGTACGCACCGTCGTCTTCCATCTCAAGATCCCACCACCACTTTTTGACGGTATTGATCGTGCCTTTGCCCAGTTTGTCATCCAAGGCTGCCAATGCTTTCGCGGCTTGAGGCACGGCCATTGCAAGTTTGCGAAACGGGGCTTCGGCGAACAGCCCTTCAAGGTTCCACGGGCAGGTTTTCATACATCTGCCACACATCGCACCGTTCTTTTGACTGACGCGGTACGTGGTGCATTTCTGGCTGTCTGACTTCCAAATCTCGTACCCATTGAACATGAGTTTCGGTCCGGCGGTGATCGCACCTGAAGGGCATTCGCGGGCGCATTTGTTGCAAGCTTCGCAAAATTTTTGCAGCCCAAAGTCGATGGGTTTGTCATGGGCCATCGGCATGTTCGTGGTGACAATACCTGATTTGAGGCGCGGGCCGAGGAAGGGGTTGAGGATGACTTCGCCAATGCGGCTGACCTCGCCTAAGCCAGACAGCAATAGCAATGGGGGATGCAAAACCTCGTCATCCATCACCGAATGTACGCGGGCGGTATAGCCAAGGTTGCGCAAATGCTGCGCCAAAACGCCACCCAATAGCGAGAACCGCAGATAGGCGCGCATGGATTGCGCGCAGGCGATCCAATCATCGCCAGACGCGCCCTCCATCGTCTCATGGCCTTGGTCGATAATCATGGAAATGGCGTTGTCGTGGTAGGGTGTGATCGGCGCACCCGTCGCGTCGTGGCTGTAGTAGGTCCAGTCAGGGCAGGCGGACAGCCCCACGGCATCGACGCCCAAGAAATAAAGTGCTGCCTTGATATTGGCGGCGTTGCCTTCGGGGGTGTCTGTGATTCGCTTCGGAGCGGCATCGCCATCTTGCAACAAAACAAATGCGCCCAGCGAAGGACGAAACGCATAGGCAGAGGCTGACTTGCGGACATAATTGCCGTTCTTGGTGGCGTCCTGAACTGTCTTTCCCATGTCGCCGAATAATGCGCGGGCAAACATATTGGCCCGTTTGGGAACCCGCGCCACGTTGGGGCGGTCGATGTAGGTTGTGGGTTCTTTCACCCGTTTCAGTGTCTCGAACGGATGCGGCCCCTTGGCGAAATCGCGGGCCGCGAATGGATCGCGGGTGCGGGCCGACTTGGCATGTGTTCCAAGACCGGATTGATAGCTGCCGGGTGGCTTTTGGAATGGCGCGATGGGTTGGTCGGGGGCCATCGCCAAAGTTGTGGTCACTGCCGCCAGTCCGAACCGTTCGCCCGTAAACGGATTGGATAACACGCCATTCTCCAAAGCGACCAAACCAGATTGCGCCGCAAGCGCGCCCAATTGTACGTCAGTGGCCGCCATAGAATGCGCGCGGGCCTCATACCCCAATGTGCGAATGTAGCTTGCCATGGTTACGGCCGTTTCCATGCCTCGCAAACAGGCCCGTTGTGGCAGCGCATCGCTGATCCAGTCAGTTCCCACCTCATCGGGTTTAGGGTCGCGTGGATAGTCGTAAAGAAACACAAGCGCGTGGGTGTGATGTCGGCAATCAACAGGCGGGAGCGCCATACTTTCGCGCAGGCCTGCCATGATCACATCGATACCAGCGGCCAGTGACGTCGGCTGCATGGTGCGTAATTTGGCAGCCAGACGGTCTACGTCCGGATTAACCAGCGGTGTTTCCAGCCATGCCTGCGCTGGAATTTCGCAAGTGCCGACCATGCTGGCATCGCAGTAATACCCGAACGCTTTCAAGTGGTTGGCACGTTCAGTCAGGTCGCTCGGTATTTCTGCGATCTCGCGTTTGACCATGCCGTCGCGGGTGGCGTCCAGCATTGCTTGATAGTCTTGCATTGCGTTGACGATGCTGCGTGGATCGGTGGGCCTGCGAAAAGACAGGTCTGTCTGCGGCGGCAGATCAGACAAATCCAACGCCGCTTGGCGGCGCAGTTTTTCAAGCGGGAAAGGCCCAAGATGCATCGGGCGCGAGCGGTAAGAGCGAAGCTTTAACATGTTGATTGACACCGTCTTGCGGGCAGGGTCCGGTGTCAATGCATGAACCACAAGGATATCCCATGATAAAAGGCATCATCTTCGACAAAGACGGCACGTTGTTCGACTTCAACGCAACGTGGGGCGCTTGGGCGCGCGGGATGCTAGAGGCCGAAACGAAAGATGCGCCGCATCTGTTCGAGGATTTGGCTGACGCCTTGGGTTATGACTGTGATGCAAACCGGTTTCGCCCCGGCAGTGTCGTGATCGCCGCGACCGCTGCCGAAGTTGCAGATCGGATCATTTCGGTTCTTCCCGGTTTGGAACGCGAGGCATTGTTGGGCCGCATGAATGCAGCCGCTGCTTTGGTGCCGCAGCAAGAGGCTGTACCATTGAAGGACTTCTTCATGCGATTGCGTGCCACTGGCTTGGAACTTGGGATCGCCACGAATGATGCAGAGGCACCCGCGCGT
>NZ_JAFMHR010000094.1 GCF_017854415.1 Yoonia sp.
CCACCGTGAACGGCCAACACTGGGACTTGCAGTGGCCAATCGACGCCGACAGCGCCATAGCGATCAACACCATGAAGGACGAAGAACCAGCCCTCGAGTTGGTCCGCCACGATCTGGCGCACATCATGGCGCGCGCTGTTCAAGAGCTTTGGCCAGAAACCCAAGTCACTATCGGACCCGTCATCAAAGACGGCTGGTACTATGACTTTGACCGCAAAGACGCGTTCACGCCCGATGACCTTGAAACCATCGAAAAGAAGATGAAAGAGATCATCAACAAACGCGACGAAGTCCGCACCGAGATTTGGGAACGTGATGTCGCAATCCAATACTACAAGGATCGTGGCGAGCCATACAAAGTCGAGTTGATTGACAGCATCCCCGGCAATGAGCCGCTGCGCATGTACTGGCACGGTGATTGGCAAGACCTGTGTCGTGGTCCGCACTTGCAACATACGGGCCAAGTGCCTGCTGACGGTTTCAAACTGATGCATATCGCTGGTGCCTATTGGCGTGGCGACAGTGACCGCGCCATGTTGCAGCGGATTTATGGCGTTGCGTTCGCGAACAAAGAAGGCCTCAAAGCGCACCTTCATATGCTGGAAGAAGCTGCCAAACGCGACCATCGCAAACTGGGCCGCGAAATGGACCTGTTCCACATGCAAGAAGAAGCCCCCGGTCAGGTGTTCTGGCACCCGAACGGCTGGACGGTATATACTGAACTGCAAGACTACATGCGCCGCCAACAACGCAAGGGTGGCTATGTAGAGGTGAACACACCGCAGGTTGTTGACCGCAAATTGTGGGAACAATCCGGCCACTGGGAAAAATACCAAGACCATATGTTCATCGTTGAAGTCGACGAAGAGCATGCCCGCGAGAAATCGGTCAACGCGCTCAAGCCGATGAACTGTCCCTGTCACGTGCAGATCTTTAATCAAGGCCTGAAATCCTACCGCGACCTGCCTTTGCGCATGGCTGAATTTGGATCATGTAACCGCTATGAACCCTCAGGCGCGTTGCACGGTATCATGCGCGTACGCGGGTTTACCCAAGACGACGGTCACATCTTTTGCCGCGAAAATCAGATCGAATCTGAAACAGCCGAATTCATCAAATTCCTAAGCGCGGTCTACAAAGACCTCGGGTTTGAGAACTTCAAAGTTAAGTTTTCCGACCGCCCCGAAAAACGCTCGGGCAGCGACGAAGTCTGGGACAAGGCAGAAACCGCATTGCTTGCAGCCACCCGCGCGGCAGGGATCGAGCCTGAACTAAATCCAGGCGAAGGTGCGTTTTACGGCCCCAAGTTGGAGTTTGTCCTGACAGACGCGATTGGCCGCGATTGGCAGTGTGGCACGCATCAGGTCGACTTTGTTCTGCCGGAACGTCTGGATGCAAACTATATCGGCGAAGATGGCGCAAAGCACCGCCCTGTTATGTTGCACCGCGCCCTTTTGGGATCATTTGAACGTTTTATCGGTATCTTGATCGAAGAACACGCCGGCAAGCTGCCATTCTGGCTGGCCCCGCGACAGGTCGTGATCGCAACGATTGTATCAGATGCTGATGAATACGCGCTCGAGGTTCTCGCTGCGCTTAAGGCCGCGGGCGTGCGGGCCGAAGCAGACCTGCGCAATGAAAAGATCAATTTCAAGGTCCGCGACCATTCGCTTGGCAAGGTCCCTGTGATCCTCGCCCTTGGTGCGCGCGAAGTGGATGAAAAGACCGTCACCGTGCGGCGCTTGGGCGAAAACAGAACTTCTGTAACATCTTTGGATGAAATTGTTGCGCAGTTGGGTTTGGAAGCGACCGCACCCGACCTTTTGTAACATTCCAGCGCTGGAACCTGTAACAAACCCGCCGGTACTTTGTCGGCGGGTTCTTTGTTTTATAAAGGAAAATTCCGCGCGAGCCGCCAATCACAAACAAAAATATGCTGACATGACCTCACAGGGACGCGATGCACGGCCCTGTGAGTGGCGCAGAGACCTTGGTGGCGGCTAGAGTTTGGACATCGCCGGAACACGGTGACGATCAAACCGTAACAAAACCAAAGGAATTACTCATGTCCAACGCTACAAAAACCCTTGTTCTCGCAACTGCTGTTGCATCCGCTATCGCAGGTCTTGCGACAACTGCCTCTGCTGCAGGCGACGTAAAGTGCTTTGGTGTGTCCCTTGCTGGCGCAAACGATTGTGCGGCAGGCCCAGGTACAACATGTGCAGGCACATCCACAGTAGATTACCAAGGCAACGCATGGACATTGGTTCCAGCCGGTTCTTGCGAAACAATGGAATTGCCAGCAGCAGCCGACGGCATGGCGCGCATGGGTTCCTTGGAAGCACTTGAGCGTGATCTGCCAGCATAAGTGAAAATATGTGTAAGGTGGGTTTAAACCCACCTTACTTGCCACTGACGCTTAAGGACTTTGACATGCTTGATACAACACATCACACGGGCCTGCCTTTGCGCCCCGGCGTCGGATACAAAGCCCAACACTATACCCAAATCATGCAAAGACCGGAGCACCTAGGCTGGCTCGAAATCCATGCCGAGAACTACATGGGTGAAGGCGGCCGTCCTATCGCACAACTGCGTCATCTTGCAGAACACTTTCCCATTTCCGTCCACGGTGTGGGCCTGTCCATCGGTGGCACTGGCGATTTGGACAACGATCACCTTGCCCGCCTCAAGCACCTGATCTCATGGCTAAACCCCGCCAGTTTTTCCGAGCACTTGGCATGGTCGACACATGACAGCCACTTTTACAACGACCTGCTGCCCCTGCCCTACACCCCCAAAACCCTTGCCCGCGTTGCCGCTCACATCAACCAGGTCCAAGAGACAGTCGGCCGCCAAATGCTGCTCGAAAACCCGTCTAGCTACCTCGGCTTTGCTGAATCCACGATGTCAGAAACCGCGTTTCTGCGCGAACTTGTGGCCAAAACGGGCTGCGGGCTGCTGCTGGATGTGAATAATGTCTTCGTCAGTGCCACGAACCTCAAAACCTCGCCGCATGCCTATATCGATGACTTTCCCCTGCACGCTGTCGGTGAAATCCACCTTGGCGGCCATGATGAGGACGCAGATGAAACCGGCGCGCCACTGTTAATCGACAGTCACGGCAAGGCGGTTGTTGATCCGGTTTGGGCACTACTCGATTACACCCTTGCCAAATCCGGCCCCAAACCTCTCTTGGTCGAATGGGACACCGATGTGCCCGAATGGCACGTCTTGGCCGATGAAATTGCGCGCGCCGATCAAGCTCTTGCAATGGTCATGTCATGACCTTTTCCCAAGCGGCATTCCAGTCCGCGATCCTTGACCCCGAAGCCGCTGTGCCGGACGGGGTGATCAATCCTGGTGGTGCACCTGCGCAAAAACGTTTCAACGTCTACCGCAACAACGTCGCCGTTAGCCTGTCTGACGCGCTAGAGGCCGCTTTCCCCGTCGTCCGCAAACTGGTGGGCGATGAGTTTTTCCGCGCAATGGCGGGTGTCTATCTGCGAAAGCACCCCCCCAAGTCGCCCCTGATGATGTTTTATGGCGATGTGATGCCGCAGTTTCTTGGCCGCTTTGGTCCCGCCAAATCAATTGCATATTTGCCCGATATTGCACGTTTGGAACTGGCGTTGCGCCATTCCTATCACGCCGCAGATGCAGCACCACTTGACGCGCAAGCGTTGTCGCTGCTTTCACCTGACGCACTGATGGGTGCCAAACTGAGGATCGCACCTGCGACCAAAACGGTCACCTCGGACTATCCTATTCATGCGATTCACCGCGCAAACACGTGCACAGATGCACCTAAACCTGTGATGCAGGCCGAAGCTGTCCTGATTACGCGTGCGGATTTTGACCCCGAAATTCATACGATAAATGCCGCCGCTGCAACTTGTGTAAATGCGCTTCAAAAAGGGCAATCACTTGGTCAAGCCATGGCCACTGCCGATGATACCCTCGACCTTGGCGCAATCTTAGGCCTGCTTTTGGCCCAAGGCGCTGTGACTGAAATTTACTGAAAGGCCATTCTATGACAACTTCCCCTATTGCCCAAATGGCCAATCCGCTTAATCGCGCTGGTGACGCTATACTGCCATTGCTTGCACGGCTGGTCTTTGTCGGCGTGCTGTTCATGTACTACTGGAATTCGGGCCTAACCAAGCTTGGCGACGGCGTTTTCGGAATCCTACGACCATCATCCGGAGCCTACGTTCAGATCTTTCCCAAAGCGATGGAAGCCGTAGGCTATGACACTTCGCAACTGACCATCTTTCACTGGGCGGTCGTCACTGGCGGCACAATTGCCGAATTCGTCTTGCCAATCATGATTGCAGTCGGCCTGTTCACCCGCCTTGCGGCCTTTGGTATGATCGGCTTTATAATCGTGCAATCGCTCACGGACCTGTTCGGTCATGGCGGAATTGCCCACGAGGGCACGCTTGGCGCGTGGTTTGACCGCATGTCCGACGCGCTGATCCTGGACCAGCGCGCGTTCTGGGTGCTTTGCTTGCTGATCCTTGTTTTCAAGGGCGCAGGCGCGCTTTCGATCGATCGCGGTTTGTTCAGAAATGCGCCTTAGGTTCGTCCGGCTTCCCGGCCGCAATACCAAGTATCCCGCCAAGTGCTACGAACCCAATCGGGAACATCGTGCCGACGTTGAAACCAAACGCTGAATAGAAGAAAAATGCGCTGACCAGCATCAAGATACCGCCCCAAAGGGCGCGTGACTTGGCCATAGCACCGCCTGCAATCGCCAAGAGTGGTGCGATGAAGCTCGCAAACCGGATGAAGCCGGGGTTTTCAAGAAAACCAAAAACCTCGCCCACCTCGGCATGACGTTCGGACAATTCGGCATAGCCGAAGCCGAACATCCCGACCACGATTCCGATCAGGCCACCGATGATGCCTAGCATTCCTGCCGCGTTGCGCATGTGTCTTCTCCTTACTGCTTTGGTATCGACATAAGCACGAAGTGATCAGCCGCCAAGGTATTTCGCCTGTACGTCTGCTTTCCAACCGATGGTCCATACTCCGCCTTGTTCAATCACGGGTCTTTTCATCAAGGTTGGATGCTGTGCCAAGAGCGTCGCCGGATCAGTTGCTTTTTCAGCGTCAGTCAATCCACGCCACGTCGTTGAGGCCCGATTAAGCGCCACATCACCGAACTGCGCGACGATTTGCGCACGGTCTGCGTCCGATACCCCGTCTGCACGCACATCAATCACAACAGGGTCATGTTCCGCCTCAGCCAAAGATTTCAGTGCCTTTCGACAGGTATCGCATGATTTTAGCCCAAAAAAGCGCATTTCGCCTCCTGATTGTGCAATTTGCCGCCAAATCGCGGCGATGCGACGACGTGTCATTTGCCTTTTTCTTAAAACAGATAATTCTGGGGACGCAAGGCGAAGGAAATTCCGCATGTCGCGGCCCCCCGCCGGAAGACGATAAGGAGAATTAACAATGCCAAGTGGCAGCGTAAAATGGTTTAATACAACTAAGGGCTACGGATTTATTGCACCCGACGATGGTGGCGCAGATATTTTCGTGCATATTTCAGCAGTCGAGCAGTCGGGATTGACGGGGCTCGCTGACGATCAAAAGGTCAGTTTTGACCTGATCGAAGGGCGCGACGGGCGGCAAATGGCTGGCAGTATTTCAAAGGCCGAATAAAGCTAAGCTCGGATGACAATCATGCACGCAGGCCATACTTGGCCTGCGGACTAGTCGCGCTTGTTCTGCATTCGGCTGCGGACAAGCTCCATCATGTCCGTTTGCACCTGTGTTTTCTCTTCCACAGAATTGGCCAGTTCAGCCTCGCGTTCCGCGTTCCGCTCTTGTTTTTTGACAATCACAGTTTGGAAACGTTGCAAAAAGACGAGGACTGCGCCTGCGCATTGCAGGCTAAAGAACCACAAAAACAACGCCAGCGACAAACCCACGACAATCAAGCCATCAGTCCCGAAAGCTGCATAGTATTCGGCAATTCCGATGCTGTTATCCACCGCGGCAGCAGCTGGGCCAGTGTTCACGACCTCGAAACCTGCTGTACCACTTAATCGCCCGGTGCTTGTCGCTTGCACTGTGCTTACGGCGGCCTCTTGGATCTGTAGCTCTAGCCCAGCCGCTGCTTCCACCAAGCGGTCAGCAATGCCGAACGGCGCGATCAACAAAATCACAATCGGGACGGCCATCGCGGTGCCAATGTAAGAAATGACGACCAAGGCGAGCATTGTGAAGAACCCGTCCCCAAAGCCGTAGAACGGCGTGTGCGACCGCCCATCTGCATCTATCCCGACTGATGCACCTGCGAATGGCACCAAAAGCGCTGTTCGCAATGCCACGACCATTCCACCGCCGACAACGATGCACGCAATGGTCAGCACGGGGCTTGTTGCGTATAAATTGCCGAAAATGACAACGTCTTCTGCGCTGCTAAGCGCCATAAGGTCCAACATGCCAAGTGGTGTCAAAAGAACGAAAAGTGCGACGCAAGCCGCGACGATGATCATCACGCAAAGGGCCTCGAAAAATCCATAGCCAATCGCAGGCAGCATCAGACCCGCAAAAGAATTGCGCGGTCTGATTTCACGGGCTTGTAAGCCAACGCGCATCCCGACCATCACCGGAATAACGCCCGATGCCAGCGCGAATGCAAAAATCATCATCACCATCAAGAATGGCGCAACAAAGCCGACCAGAAACGCAAATATGACTGCAATGAATGCGAAAACAAACAACGCGACGATCAGGATCGGCAAAACCAACAAATAGCGCCACAGAATTGCAAATGAGAATGGGAAAGCTCGTAAGAATAGCACGCTGATCTCCGGCAAATGGCGTTTGGTTACTTATGACAACTTGTTCGGGGTCATAAAGCGAAAACAGTGGGGCATTTATAAGGCTAAATGTCCTACTCGCCGCGCATGCAAGCCGCGCAGAGCGCAATTGCCGGGTCTGTGGCCAAGCGCGCGGGCGCGATGGCATCGCCGCAGGTGACGCAATAGCCGTATTCGTCACCTGCAACCCTTGCAAGGGCAGCGATGATGCGTTGGCGTTCGGCCCCGCGCCTGCGGGCTGTCGCTTGGGCCATTGCTTGGTTTTGTAGTGCGTCCATGCGCGACAAACGTCCAACCGCTTGCTGATCAAGTTCGACTGTCTTAAGGCCTTGCTGGCCTGCCGCGTCCTCCGTATCGAGGGCGGCAAGGCGGGCGCGAAGGGCGGCTTCGGGTTCGGTCATAGAAAAAGCGTAGCGCGGAAATATTGATAGGGAAAGCAGCGATCTGCCTTGTTAGGGGTAAGAGCAGTTGGAAGACGCCAGTGGTCAAATTCTATTCAGGCAGCCCCCTGTCTTGGGGCTGCCGCCTCTGGCGCCTTTCTTGTTTTATAACTTTAGTTCAAAGACTTACTTTGCGCAGATAAGGCCGGATAGTTTCAAACCCTTGCGGAAATGACTTGGCTGCATCAGCATCTGACACCGACGGCGGAATGATGACATCTTGCCCAGGAACCCAATCAGCGGGTGTCGCGATCTTGAACTTGTCGGCGGTTTGCAACGCATCAATGACACGTAAAATTTCGTCAAAGTTTCGCCCAACATTCATCGGGTACGTCATTGTCAGTCGGATTTTCTTATCCGGATCAATGATGAAAACCGACCGCACTGCGGCTGTTTCGCTCTCGTTTGGGTGGATCATATCATAGAGCTTGGCAATCTTCAGATCGGCGTCTGCGACGATTGGAAAGCGCAATGTGGTGTGTTGCGTATCATTGACGTCTTCGATCCATTTAACATGTTCGGCGACTGTATCGGTCGAAAGGCCTATGGGCTTTACACCGCGCGATGCGAACTGTTCAGCCAGTTGCGCAGTCCGTCCCATTTCGGTCGTACAAACGGGCGTGAAATCCGCAGGGTGGCTAAAAAAGAACGCCCAATCAGTCCCTATCCAGTCATGGAACTGGATTGCGCCAGTTGTCGTATCCGCTTTGAAGTCGGGCGCTGTGTCACCTATTCTGAGGCTCATATCATATATCCTATATCTGAAATGGTTGTTTATGAGGCAGATCTAATACGTACACTTTACAAATTCAATACTTTGAATATATATTTTAGTAAGAGGCGGAGTATGAGATGAAACTGACCAGTTATACCAACTATGCTTTGCGCTCTTTGCAGCTTGCTGCGCTGAAATCCCCTGATCTTGTGCGTGTCGATGATGTGGCAAGAATCCATGATCTATCGCGCCCGCACATCACGAAGATCGTGCATGAACTGGGCAAAGCCGGATATCTGGAAACTGTGCGCGGACGCGGTGGCGGGTTTCGTCTGGCCCGTGATCCCAAAGACATCGCCGTCGGTGAAGTCGTGCGGATCACTGAAGGTCCGTTGGATTTGGTTGAATGTTTCAACCCCGACAAAAACACATGTCCCCTCATTGGCATCTGCGTATTGTCCAAGAAAATACAGGAGGCGACCACCGCATTCATGGCCGTTCTGGACGACCTGACAATTGCCGATATTTCGGCGAACCGTGGCCAGCTGATGGACCGGATTGCGCCACTGGAATTTTCACCCAAGCAGAAAGCGTCACAATGACCAACAACGATGAATGGCTAGACCGCTTTCCAGGGCTATCGCGCCTCGAGACACCGATAAAGCAGCTTATCTTGTCGCGCAGCACCGTTATCAAAGCCCCCAAGGGTGCAACAATTTTTGGACCCGGGAAATCGCCTGAAAACATGTTATTTTTGTTAGATGGAACTGTGCGCGTCCAACAGGTTTCAGAAACCGGACATGAAATTGTGCTCTACCGGATTGAGGCGGGGCAAAGCTGTGTGCTGACGACCGCTTGCCTGCTGGCATTTGACGATTATGCAGCGGAGGGCGTTGCAGAAACCCCCATCCGTGCCGCAGCTATACCCCGGGATGTGTTTGACGATCTTGTCGCACAGTCAAAGCCGTTTAGGGATTTTGTTTTCGCCGCTTTTTCCAAGCGGATTACGGATCTGTTTTTGATGATCGACGAGGTTGCGTTTCAAAAGATGGATGTGCGGCTAGCTGACAAACTGATCAAGCTCGCGAATAGCGACAACGTCGTATCCACAACGCATCAAAAGCTGTCCGTTGAGTTAGGGACAGCGCGCGAGGTTGTATCGCGGCAACTTCAGGAATTTCAAAGGCGCGGATGGATCGCACAAGCGCGCGGCAGTGTCAGCTTGCTAGACCGCGCAAAGCTTGAACAGCTGGCACATCATAACACCTGAATAATGTCTGCCGCTTGGTGACAATGTCACCGATCTACAATTCCCAAAGAGGTATATTGCGAGAACCATTTACTGGAGAAACAGATATGACTAAAAATATTGGCACCGCAGATCGCATTTTTCGCATCGTTTTGGGGATCATCCTAATGGCCGCACCGTTTGTTAGCGGCTTCGGGATATTCAATTCTAGCGCTGCTACAATTGTCGCCGTAATCGCCGGCATTGTCATGCTGGCAACATCCTCTGTGCGGTTTTGCCCGATGTACCGCATCTTTGGCATCCAAACCTGCAAGCTGTAAACCGGACCGCCCTTGCCAAAATTTCCCAACCGTAATTGGCAACATGATCGCCCCTACCCCCCGCTTGGCTATTCGAAGAACGCAGCGCCAGGTAGTACCCAAGCCGTCCTTGCCCACTTGAGGCGGGGACGGCACATCAATTTGAGAACACAATGACACTCGCAAAGTACTTCCCCATTTTAACATGGGGGCGCGACTACAACCGCACGGCCCTTTCCAACGATCTGGTCGCCGCCTTGATCGTGACGATCATGCTGATCCCGCAATCACTGGCCTATGCGCTGTTGGCTGGCCTGCCACCCGAGGCGGGTCTTTACGCCTCAATTGTGCCGATCATGCTTTATGCCGTCTTTGGGACCAGTCGCGCCTTGGCGGTTGGGCCGGTCGCGGTTGTGTCGCTGATGACCGCCGCCGCCCTAAGCAACATCGCAGAGCAAGGCACAATGGGTTATGCAGTTGCCGCCCTGTCGCTGGCCGCATTATCGGGTGTCATGCTGTTGGCGATGGGGTTATTTCGTTTGGGGTTTGTGGCAAACTTTCTATCACATCCAGTCATTGCAGGATTTATAACGGCGTCCGGCATCATCATTGCGGCCAGCCAGCTAAAGCACATTCTGGGGATCGATGCGCAGGGCCATAACCTGCTGGAACTGATAGTCTCGATCGGCGAACATCTGTCGCAGACCAACTGGATCACTGCCCTCATTGGCATCTTGGCGACAGGTTTCCTGTTTTGGGTGCGCAAGGGATTGAAACCGTTGCTGACAAAGCTGGGGGTCGGGTCAACTCTCACAGGCGTTCTGGTCAAAACCGGCCCCGTTGCTGTGGTTGTCGCAACGACAGCTGCGGTGTGGGTGTTCGGGTTGGCCGATCAAGGCGTCAACATCGTCGGGGAGGTTCCACAAAGTCTGCCGCCCTTGACGCTTCCGTCATTTTCGCCGGACTTGCTGGGCCAGTTGTTGCTACCCGCGTTCCTGATTTCGATTATTGGCTTTGTTGAATCGATTTCGGTCGCACAAACGCTTGCCGCCAAAAAGCGCCAACGCATCGATCCAGACCAAGAACTGATTGGCCTTGGGGCCGCAAATATTGGCGCATCCTTGACGGGCGGTTTTCCTGTGACTGGTGGATTTTCGCGATCCGTCGTCAATTTTGATGCTGGCGCCGAAACCCCAGCTGCGGGGGCGTTCACGGCTATCGGGCTTGCCATTGCCGCTCTTGCGCTGACACCGTTAATCTATTTCCTCCCAAAGGCGACATTGGCCGCGACGATCATCGTTGCCGTTCTAAGCCTTGTGGATTTCTCGGTCCTGAAACGCAGCTGGAACTACTCCAAAGCTGATTTCGCAGCTGTTTTAGCCACGATCCTGATGACGCTTGCATTGGGTGTAGAGGTGGGAGTTTCCGCCGGTGTCGGATTATCGATCCTGCTGCATCTTTATAAGTCGTCCAAACCGCATATTGCCGAAGTCGGGCAAGTCCCTGGCACGGAACACTACCGCAATGTGCTGCGCCATGACGTGATTACCGACCCGTCTATCGTCACGTTGCGCGTGGATGAAAGCCTGTATTTCGCCAACGCCCGCTACCTTGAAGACAAGATTCAGAACCGCGTCGCCAAAGACAAAAACATCCGCCATGTGATTTTGCAGTGTGCGGCTGTTAACGAGGTTGATCTTAGTGCGCTGGAATCTCTTGAGGCCATAAACGAACGGTTGCGCGAAATGGGCGTGCAACTGCATTTGTCCGAAGTCAAAGGACCAGTCATGGACCGCCTAAAACGCGCGCATTTCCTAGAAGATATGACAGGCAAAGTATTCCTGTCCCAATTCATGGCCGTCAAAACGCTGCAAGCGATACCGAATAATGGCACCCTCAATCCGTCCGAAATACTTTAGCCCAAACAAGGAGATACCAGAATGGCATATACCGCAAAATTCCAAGCGCTTGCCGATAAGGCAATGTCACAAGCAAAGGGCATCGCGCCCGAAGATGTCGATGCGTTGATAGCGAAAGGCGCCATCGCGCTTGATATACGCGACAAGGAAGAACATGACGCAGGGCATATCGACGGATCGCTGAACATAAGTCGTGGCAAGCTAGAGATGAATGTAGAAGAGCTTATCCGCGACCCCGACACAGAGATCCTTTGCTACTGTAACGCCTATAATCGGGGGGCATTGTCGGCCGCGACTTTGCGATCCATGGGCTACAAAAATGCAAAATTCATCGCAGGTGGGTTAAAAGCCTATCTTGCCCGTGAGGCTTGATCCGCGACGGTCAGGATCTGGTTCTTGCAGGTGTTGGTGAAAGTCGCTGTGTCAACCATTCCCAAGTTCACGAACTGCGCAGGTATTCGTTCACATAGCAATGAGGTCCAACTTCCCGCAGTGTTCGCTTGTTGACCACGCGCCAAGTTTCTAGGTCAATGTCCGGAAAGAACGTATCTGCATCAGGGACGTCGAGATCCACCTCTGAAATCAGCAACCTGTGCGCAAGCGGGATCATTTCTTGATAAATGCGTGCGCCACCTATCCCGTAGACGCGGTCGTAACCCTGTTCGGACGCCAAGTTCACGGCTGCCGCCACCGAGGGGGCAACAATGTCCGCCGCATCGGGGCGCGACGACACGACGATATTCAGGCGCTTTGACAGTGGCTTAACCGGAAGACTGTCCCAAGTATTACGCCCCATAATGAGCGCACCACCTAGAGTTTCGCGCTGGAATGATTTGAGATCTTCAGGAAGATGCCACGGAATTGTCCCGTCTCGTCCGATTGCCCCGTTCTGGGCGCGTGCAACGATCAGTGTAATCATCGATCAGACCGCCACGGGTGCGCGGATTGCAGGATCGGGATCATAGCCAACAATCTCAAAATCATCGTAGCGGAAGTCGAAGATCGACGTCACATCCCGTTTGATCCGGATCGTGGGCAATGCCTTTGGCGTACGCGAAAGCTGTAGATTTACTTGGTCCATATGATTTGAATAAATGTGGGCATCCCCCAACGTATGCACAAAATCGCCCGGCTCGTATCCGGTGACATGAGCCAGCATCACTTGCAGCAGCGCATAAGACGCGATGTTGAATGGAACGCCTAGGAACATATCAGCAGAGCGTTGGTATAGCTGAAGGTGCAAACGTCCATTCAGAACCCGCACCTGCCACATTGTATGACACGGCGGTAGGGCCATACGCGGCACATCCGCCGGGTTCCATGCCGAGACAATAAGGCGGCGGCTATCCGGCGTCGTCTTGATCATTTCAACAAGCTGCGTGATCTGATCCACGCCGCGCCCCTTAAACAGGGGTTCACCGTCCAAGACCTGCGTCGTCGGCTCTAGCGCCGGAAAAGCCCGCCACTGATGGCCATAAACCGGACCCAAGTCGCCGTTCGCATCCGCCCATTCGTCCCAGATCGACACGCCGTTATCCTTTAGATAACGGATGTTTGTGTCGCCGGACAAAAACCACAAAAGCTCGTGTATAATTGATTTCAAATGCAGTTTCTTGGTTGTGACCAATGGAAAGCCATCCGCGAGGCGGTACCGCGATTGCAGACCGAAAAACGAAAGTGTGCCCGTCCCCGTCCGGTCGGTCGATTCTTCGCCATTCTCAAGAATGGTCCTTAATGCATCGTGATACTGCTGCAATTTTCGCCCTCAACTTTCGTTCTA
>NZ_JAFMHR010000095.1 GCF_017854415.1 Yoonia sp.
GATCCACCGATGATCCCGATTTTCGTCTGCATGATTTGCCTCGTTTGAACTTGCTGTCCGGACACTGAAACGGTTTGTATCAAAAGTGAAGCCTGCAACCCGCGTGCCAATGACGCAACACCCTTATGTCTACCCGCAACGAGGGGTGACAACCGCCACTGGCTTCGTTAGGTGAGCGCTACATCCCATCTTTGACAGGAACTTTTATGGCCCGCGCACTCTTGGCGAGTTTCGCTGATAATTTTAAACTGACTGATCCTGACGCCCCGCTGACACCCCGTCAGTGGCGGATAGAGATTTTGTCGGGCCTGACTGTTGCCCTTGCTTTGGTTCCCGAAGCCGTCGCCTTTGCGTTTGTCGCAGGGGTCGAACCGTTGGTAGGGCTTTATGCCGCCTTTATCGTAGGTTTGATAACGGCCGTGTTTGGTGGCCGTCCTGGTATGATATCTGGTGCAACCGGTGCTTTGGCAGTTGTTATGGTCAGTCTTGTTGCGATGCACGGGGTTGAATATTTGTTTGCGACTGTCGTCCTGATGGGCCTTATCCAGATTTTTGTTGGGGTCATGCGTTGGGGCAAATTTATCCAATTGGTACCGCATCCGGTCATGTTGGGCTTTGTAAACGGTCTTGCGATTGTTATTTTCCTTGCCCAAATGGGACAATTTCAAGTGCCGGGCTCTGCCGAAGGTGGTGGTCACGGCATGGCAAATGGTGAATGGTTGTCTGGCATGCCGTTGTACTTGATGCTTGGTCTTGTTGTACTGACCATGGCGATCATTTGGGTCATGCCAAAAATCACAAATGCGATCCCTGCGCCGCTGGCCGGTATCGGCATTGTCGCGGCAATTGTGATCGGCTTTGGCCTTGATGTGCCGCTCGTGGGTGATCTTGCCAGCATTGAGGGTGGTCTGCCGCCTTTCCATATTCCGATGGTCCCGTTCACATGGGAAACATTCGAGATTATTCTACCTTTCGCTTTGATCCTTGCTGCAATTGGCTTGATCGAAAGCCTGTTGACGCTGAACCTTGTGGGCGAAATGACCGGCAAACGCGGTGGCGCGAGCCAGGAATGTCTGGCCCAAGGTGCCGCTAATACGATCACTGGTTTCTTTGGCGGTATGGGTGGTTGTGCGATGATCGGCCAATCAATGATCAACGTGAAATCCGGTGGACGTACACGCGTCGCTGGTATTGCTGCTGCCTTGTTCCTGCTGGCCTTTATCTTGTTTGCAAGTGGCCTGATTGAGCAGATCCCGCTGGCGGCTTTGGTAGGTGTGATGTTCATGGTTGTGATCGGCACATTCGCTTGGAATTCGTTGAGGATCTTGCGCAAAGTGCCACGCACAGATGCGTTTGTGACGATCCTTGTGACAATCGTCACGGTTGCCACTGATCTTGCAACTGCTGTTGTTGTCGGCGTCATCGTCTCTGCGCTTGCATATGCATGGAGCAACGCGACCCGCATTCACGCGATCGAGCGTGAAAGCAAAACAGAGAAGGGCGCGAAGGTCTATGAGATCCAAGGGCCGTTATTCTTTGGATCCGCTGATAGGTTCGCCGAGCTGTTCGATATCGCGAACGATCCTGATGTTGTCATCGTCGACTTCGCCAATAGCCGCGTTGCCGACCAATCAGCGCTGCAAGCGATTGAAGGGCTGGCGCAGAAGTACATCGACGCAGGTAAGGTGATTCAACTGCGTCACCTTAGCCGCGATTGCCACCAGCTTTTGTCAAAGGCAGGCCATTTGATGGTCGATAGTGATGACGATCCTGATTATGCGTTGGCGGCTGACTATAGTGTCAAAACGGGCATCATTGGCGGGCATTAATCGTCTGGACGCTTGAGGCTGAAAACTTCGCGCACAACCGCGTAATCGCGGTAGCCCATCCGTGCGAGCGGTTGAAAGCGCGTGACATCAAAAGCGCCGTCTACGATGCAATCGTCGCGCATGTGCACGCCGATAACTTCGCCAAAGACGGCAAAATTTGCTTCGCCGGGCAATTGCACGATTTGGGTCAGTTTGCATTCCAGCGTGGCTGGCGCATTGGCGATGCGGGGGCATTCGATCGTCGCGCAAGCGGCTTTTTCGATGCCAGCCAAGCCAAATTCATCGGTTTCGCGGTCCCAAGCGCCGGATGTCTTGTTCATTGCATCTCGGGCGGCATATTCCACGATGTTGATCGCAAAGACGCCGGTTTCGCGAATGTTGGCCACGGAATCTTTGGTGTCGCCACGGTCGGCCTTGCGGCTGGTGGATGAAAACATGACCTGCGGTGGCTCGTAGGCGACCGCGTTAAAGAACGAATAGGGGGCAAGGTTGTCGTTGCCGTCTGCCCCGCGTGTTCCGATCCAAGCAATAGGGCGCGGTGTAACGATCGCGTTAAACGGATTATGTGGCAACCCGTGGCCATTTTTGGGCTCGTAAAACATCGTGCAGCCTTTTCGTTCAGTTTCCCAAGAGGTAGCTTGCGACAAAGCGCTTGGCCAGATGAAAGACCCGATGCAACAATCTGCAATGACTTTGGCCGTCGAGGGCGCGCAAGACTGGTGGGAGGTCGAAGCGCTTTATGATCTGTGCTTTGCGCCTGGACGGTCGGCTTTGTCGTCGTACCGGTTGCGTGAAGGGGTTGATCCTATTGCGGGACTTTGCCTGACGGCACGCGACAATGACGGCATTTTGGCGGGGGCCGTCCGCAACTGGCCTGTGCGAATTGGTAACGCAGATGTGGTGTTGTTGGGACCGATCGCAGTGCACCCCACCCGCCAAGGCGAAGGCGTGGGGTCATTTCTAATGCAGGCTTGTCTGGGTCGCGCGCGCGATGGTGGGTGGGCCCGCATAATGCTTGTGGGTGATGCGCCTTATTATCAACGCTACGGGTTTGAAGTGTTGAACGGTGTCGCGATGCCACCACCTACAAATCCACAACGGGTTCTTGGTATCGCACTCCGGGATGGTGCTTGGGATGGGGTGACAGGCGCAGTTGCTGCGGCGCGTGATTGAATTCTGCCAATAAGATGCCCATCTTGAGCGGATGACTGATCCGGTGAACACAATAAAAGAAATCAACCCTGCAAATCCTCCAGCGCCGCTATCTCAGGCCGCGCGGGACGAGATCGCAGCGCTTGCCGCACGTCAGCGGCGGGCAAACGGTATCTTGATGAAGGGCATCAATTTCGTTGGTGGTCAGGTCGAGGATGGTCTTAAGGTTTTGCCCGCCGGAACGCGCGACCAAATTGACAAGCTGGCACGCAGCGCTTTGCGGCAAAGCTTTGATGCTGCACATAAATCCAGCAAAGGGATAGGGCGCAATATCGGATCAGATCGTGTGCACAAAATTCTGGCCACGCTTTCGGGTGCCTTGGGTGGCTTGGGCGGTCTGCCGACGGCGCTTGCTGAATTACCTGTCGCGACCACGGTCATTTTTCGTGCCGTGCATCATGTCGCCGTGGAATATGGCGAAGACCCTGACGCCGAAGCGACGTGCATGGAATGCCTTGCCGTTTTCGGGGCAGGTGGTCCGGGCACAGATGATGATGGCGTTGATACGGCCTTTATTGGCGCGCGACTTAGCCTGTCAGGTGCTGCCGTGAACGGCTTGATCAGCCGCGTTGCACCGCGGTTCGCTGCAGTCCCGCATAAAAGCTGGCGTCGCAAGCTGTGCCGATTCTGGGTGCGGCCGCCGGTGCGGGCACAAATTATGCCTTTATCGACTATTATGTGGCGATGGCGCATGTGCATTTTGGATTGCGTAAACTTGCGCGGGCGCACGGAGATGCCGCAGTAGCTGACTATTTTCACAAAGTGCTGGCCGAAGGTAAACTACCTCAGACCTGATAAACCAGCCAATCGGCCACGGCGCGGCGCACAGATTGTTCGCCGTTTGCGATTGCCTCATCCATCACCGCTTTAACGTCGGTCAGGTCAACGCGGCGCAACAAGTGTTTGACTGGTCCAATAGAGGCAGGGCGCATCGACAAGGTGTGCAACCCGAGAGCCGCAAAACAAAGCGCTTCGACAGGGCGTCCGGCGTCTTCGCCGCAAAAAGAAAGTGGCGTGCCAAAAGCTGCACAACGCTGCACGACTTTTTCTAAGAAAGACAAAAAGCTGATGTCGAGGGTGTCATAGCGTTTGCGCACCCGTTCGTTTTCACGGTCGGCAGCAAAGAAAAACTGCTTGAGATCGTTGCCGCCGATAGAGATGAAATCAACCTCTTCAAAGAACGCATCGGGTGCAAACGCTAACGACGGTGTTTCCAGCATGGCGCCAACTTTGAGGACATTGGGCAGCGGATGCCCCAGCTTTGTCTCGCGTGCGATGGCTTTTTCCATTTCCGCGCGGGCGGCACGAAATTCGCCGATTTGCGTTATGAACGGGAACATTACGTCGAGTGGTTCGCCGTTTGCCGCCCGTAAAAGCGCCTGCAATTGCATGCGCAAGACACCGGGTTTATCCAAGCCGACCCTGATTGCGCGCCAGCCCATAGCAGGGTTCGGTTCGTCGTTAGGCTTCATATAGGGAAGTACTTTGTCTGATCCGATATCGAGCGTGCGAAACGCCACGCGTTTGCCGTCCGCGGCCTTGAGAACACGCGAATAGAGCGCCGAAAGCTCTGCGCGGCGCGGCATTTGGTTGCGGATCAGAAATTGCAGCTCTGTGCGAAAGAGCCCTACGCCTTCGGCGCCAGAACCTGCCAACGAGGGCAGATCAGCGATAAGACCCGCATTCATTTGCAACGAAACCGTTGTGCCGCACTTTGTTGTCGCAGGCAGATTGCGGATCGAAGCATAGCGTTCTTGCGCGCGCGTATACATCGCGATCTTGTCGCGAAACGCTGCATGAACGGTTTCATCGGGCCGCAGATGCGCGATGCCCTGATCGCCATCGACCAAGATCGGATCACCGTTAAGCGCCTCGCGGGTCACACCTTTGGCGTTGATGATCAACGGGATTGCCCATGCGCGGGCCACGATGGTCGCGTGACTGCCCACCGATCCGTCCTCAAGAACAATACCTTTGAGTTTCTTGCCATACTCCAGCAATTCACCCGGTCCGATGTTGCGCGCCACAAGAATGGCATTTTCAGGCATATCTGACTGCGCGTCTGCGCCTTGGCCTGTTAGAATACGCAATAGGCGGTTCGAGAGATCATCAAGATCTGACAGCCGTTCACGTAAATATGCGTCTTTTGATTTCGAAAGCCGCGCGCGGGCCAATGATTGTTCTTTTTCAACGGCAGCCTCTGCGGATAAGCCGTTGCCGACATCGGCCTCCATCCGGCGTAACCAACTGCTGGAGTTGGCGAACATGCGATATGTTTCCAGCACCTGCGCCTGATCTTTGTCGACGGTCCGCGCGCCCAAAAGCATATCGTCGATACCACTGCGCAATTGTGTAATCGCTTCGACGAGCCGAATACGTTCCTTTTCGGGGTCATCCGAGATCGGATTCGTGACAACAACGCGGGGTTCATGCAGGTACACGACGCCTTCGCTTGCACCTTCTTGCGCGATTGACCCGCGCAGCATGACAGGCTGTTGGTGGCGCGCGGATAGGGCGGCACCTTCGCCGACAAATGCGCCAAGCTCGGTCATTTCGGCAATCACCATCGCGACGATTTCAAGGGCGTAAACTTCGTCAGGTGTGTACTCGCGCGCATCCTTGGATTGCACGACAAGCACGCCCAGCACATCGCCAAGCCGCTGGATGGGCACACCACAGAAACTAGAAAACCTTTCCTCGCCGGTTTCCGGCATATAGCGGAACCCTTTGGATGATGGCGCGTCGGCAGTGTTGATGACTGTGCGGCTTTTAGCAGTACGGCCGACCAGACCTTCGCCCAGACGCATACGTGTCTGGTGAACCGCTTCGGCTTGCAAACCCTTTGTGGCGCATAATTCTAGCGTTTCGGCATCCCGGAAAAGATAGATCGAGCAAACAGCAGTACCCATCGAATCGGCAATCAGATCAACCACAGCATCCAAGCGCGCCTGACCTTCACTGTCAGCCGCCAATGCTTCGCGCAGTCTGCCCAGCAGCTTGCGGCTTTCAGTTTCTAGTCGATGTGGCATGTGCCCTCTCGTGACGCGGGCTGCCGAGTGCTGGTCTAGCCCGCTTTTTCCAACTCAAAGGCATCATGCAGGGCTTGCACGGCAAGTTCCATGTATTTTCGGTCAATCAGCACTGAAATCTTTATCTCGGAAGTTGTAATCACTTTAATGTTCACACCTTCAGCAGATAGCACGCGGAACATCTGAGCAGCGACGCCAGTGTGGCTGCGCATCCCGATGCCAACAACGCTGACTTTGGCGACGCCTTCGTCGGCGACCAGATCGTGATAGTTTATCTCGCCTTTATCTTTGGCGTCTTGCATCGCTTTTTCGGCGCGCATCACCTGATCGACGGGGCAAGAGAACGTCATGTCTGTGCGCCCTTCTTCCGAGATGTTTTGCACGATCATATCAACGTTCACACCTGCATCGGACAATGGCCCAAAGATCGCCGCCGCAATACCGGGGCGGTCCGCGACCGAGATGAGGGTCATTTTCGCTTCGTCGCGGGAATAGGCGACACCGGCCACAACATTGGATTCCATGATTTCCTCCTCGTCGCAAACAAGCGTACCAGCGCTGTCTGACGGTTCTTCAAATGATGATAGCACCCGCAGGCGCACCTTGTACCGCATTGCCAATTCGACCGAGCGTGTTTGCAGGACTTTGGCACCCAATGACGCCAGTTCCAGCATTTCTTCAAACGCGATTTTATCTAGCTTGCGGGCTTTGCTCGTGATGCGTGGGTCGGTCGTATAAACACCGTCCACGTCTGTGTAGATATCGCAGCGCTCTGCTTCGAAGGCGGCGGCAAAGGCCACAGCCGTCGTATCTGACCCACCGCGTCCAAGCGTTGTGATCCGTCCTTCGGGGCTGACCCCTTGGAAGCCCGCAACGACAGCGACGCGCATGCCTTCGCCGAATTTGGCATTGATGTTATCGGTAGGGATTTCTTCGATGCGCGCGTTGGAGTGAGCAGAGGTCGTTTTAACAGGGACTTGCCAGCCTTGCCAACTGCGCGCGGGAATATCCATTTCTTGCAAACGCAACGCCATCAGGCCTGCGGTGACGTTTTCGCCGGACGATACAATCGCATCATATTCGCGCGCGTCATATAGCGGCGAGGTTTCATTCACCCAGCCAACTAATTCATTGGTCTTGCCTGACATGGCCGATACGATGACGATCACATCAAAACCATTCGCGACCTCAACCGCGACGCGCTTGGCGGCGCGGGCGATCCGGTCAAGATTGGCCACCGAAGTGCCACCAAATTTCATCACGAGCGTTGGCATGGGTCGCCTCTTGAAAACATCTGCTTATTCAGGCGCTTCCTTAATGCCGCTTTGCCCTAAGGGCAAATGGTTAGTACGGATGTGGCCGACCATCCCAGTTTTCAAAGCAGCCTGTTGTTGCGACAGACAACGCGTCAAAGCGGGCCATCAGCCCGTCAGCGCTTTCTTGCATTGAAATATCGGCGTTTTCACCGCCCATATCGGTGCGCACCCATCCGGGGTGGTAAATGCCAACACTGAAACCTTCCGGTGCCAAATCAACAGCAAGATTGCGGCCGACGTTGAGAACAGCCGCCTTGCTTGCACAATATATATAGCCACCACCCGACGCGATGGTTTGTGACCCAAGCTGTGAGCTGATGATTGCAATCTTCGGGGCTTGGGCAAGGCGCAGATTTGAAAGCAGCGACTGAATAGTCATGAAAACGCCTGTCACATTTGCGGCAAACGTGGCTTCCCACATGGCGGACGCGTATCCGCTTTCCAGCTTTTGCCCTTGGTCAAGGTTCACACCGGCATTGCAGACCAACAGATCTATCGGTGTGTCTTTCATACGTGCGGCCAAGGCACACTGCGATGCGGGATCGGTGACATCCAACTGCAACATCGCGCCGTCCTCGGCTGCGCGATGCGTTCCAAGGACTGTCTCTCCGCGGGCGGCATAGCCGTCAAAAAGTGCTTTTCCGATGCCGCGATTGGCACCTGCGATCAAAACTGTCATATCGGGCCTCTTGTTGGATTAGTTGGTTTTCTTGCGTGGCATAAAGGGCAGGGGTACGACAGGAATACCGTCATCCACCAGTTTCTTGGCTTCCGCCAAATTCGCTTGCCCGTAGATTGAACGCTCTGGCGTTATGCCATCATGCATATCGCGTGCTTGCTTGGCGAAGGTGTCCCCGACGTAGTCCGAATTGCTCTCTACTTGTTCGCGCAGTGCAGCAATCGCTGCCTCGTTTTGTTTAGGGGCTGTGATTTGCGAAGAGGTGCTAACGGCAGGGGCCATGATTGTTTTCGCAACCTTTGTAGATCCGCATGTCGTGCAAGTGATCATCCCAGCCGCCACTAGCTTGTCAAACGCGGCGCCAGACTGAAACCAGCTTTCGAATTCGTGGTCTTGGTCGCATTTAAGATGAAAGCGGATCATGTAGCCCTGCGCGCTATGGAATATATCAAAAGTAAGCCTTTCGAGAGGGCTTGCAAGCCCTGCTTAGCGCTTGATCTTCTTGGGGTTAAAGCTGAGGACGATCTGTTTCAGCGCAGGTTCGGAGAGTTTCTTCGCAGCCTTTTCAAGACTGAACCATTTGCGGCGGCGTTGGTGCTTTTCGGGCCATTTGCTATGCACATGTGTGACGTGCAATGGATAGACCATCGTTAAGATAGGCGCGTTTTCGACTTTGCCGGGCGTGCTGTAGCTGTAGACACCCAGACATATGTCGAAGGCTTCGCCAGACACACCCGCTTCTTCCAAGGCCTCGGTCGCGGCTGCATTTGCAGGAGTTTGTTTGTGCATCGGCCATCCCTTTGGGATGATCCATCTTTTGCGCGTGCGGCTTGTAATCAGGCAAATCTGCACCTGATCGTTCTTGATACGCCAGCAAAGCGCTGCAAATTGCGCCCGCACATCTGTTTTTCCGCCACTGCGCAGTTTCAAAGGAAGCTGCTTTACGATCGATTTCGCCATGTTCGTGGTCCAAAAAAGCGTTACATCAAGCCTATGGCAGACGTTACGCAAACCACGGATGGACGAGCAACCCCAAAGCCGCGATTTATCGGTTCAGAAATCTATCGTAATTCCAGTTATGGCGCATGGCATCCGTTGCGTGTGCCGCGTGTGTCGACCGTGATGGACTTGTCGCGCGCGATGGGGTGGCTACCGCCTGCGCAGTTTGTCACCAGTCCACGCGCCAAGGTGGCCGCTCTCACCGGATATCACACCCCTCAATATTTGGCCGCGTTGCAAGCCGCAGAGACTGCCCAATCAGTTAGCGCGGATATCCGCGATCGTCATGCGCTAGGCACCGTATCGAACCCTGTATTCAAGGAAATGTACCGCAGGCCTGCGACGTCTGCAGGCGCGTCACTGCTGGCGGGTGAATTGCTTAAGCGTGGCGGTGTTATCTATTCACCCGCTGGCGGCACGCACCACGGGATGCCGGATCGTGCGAACGGGTTTTGCTATCTCAATGATCCGGTGCTGGCCATTCAATCCTTGCGCCGCAATGGCGCGCAAAAGATCGCTTATATTGATATTGATGCACATCACCCCGACGGGGTGGAACATGCGTTTGCGGGTGATGCGGATACCCTGCAAATCTCGGTCCACGAAGAAAACCGTTGGCCGCGCACAGGCGCATTGACTGATGTAGGCGTGGGGCAGGTGTTTAACCTGCCCGTGCCAGCGGGTTTGAATGACGATGAAATGGCCCTGATCAGTGAGCGGGTCATTTTGCCTCTGGTTGCGGGCTTTCGCCCTGACGCGATTGTTCTGCAATGCGGCGCGGATGCAGTGACCGAAGACCCACAATCGCGCCTGACCCTATCAAACAACGCGCATTGGGCGATTGTTGCGGCACTCTTACCTATAGCACCACGTTATTTGGTGTTGGGCGGGGGGGGATATAATCCGTGGTCGGTCGGGCGGCTTTGGACGGGCGTTTGGGCCACACTGAATGGTTTTGAAATTCCCGACCGCTTACCGCCTGCCGCACAAACCGTTCTGGGTGCGCTGGAATGGAACGGACCATCGCGGCGGCATTTCCCCCAAGATCATTGGATCACCGATCTACGGGACACACCACGCGGCGGTACAAGACGCGACGAAGTGCGCGGGCGTGTCGACGCATTGGCAGCCCGCCGCCAAGCGTGGGTCTGAGCCTTGCAAGACCCCGCGAACCCCCTGATAGTCTGCCTATGATTTTACGCGCGTTCACCCTTGCTTTGGCGATGACCCTTGTGGCGCCTTTCGCGCGTGCGGACGTGCTGGTTTTCAGCGCGGCCAGCCTCAAAGGTCCGCTGGATCAAATCGCGGCCCAGTTTGATGGCGTCGTTGTGTCTTATGGTGGCAGCGGGACCTTGGCGCGCCAAGTCAGCCTTGGGGCGCCTGCGGATGTTGTGCTGTTGGCGAATGTCGATTGGATGAACTATTTGGCCGCGCAAGGTGACGTTGATCCGGATAGCGTGGCTGATTTCGCAAGCAATCGCTTGATACTTTTGGCCCAGCAGGGTCATCCGCCTGTGACACTTGATCAGGCTGGGCTGTCTGATGCGCTGGGCGATGGACGTTTGGCGGTGGGTCTGACCAATGCCGTCCCTGCCGGGATCTATGCAAAAGCTGCGCTGCAATCACTGAACCTTTGGGACGGCGTACAGAACCAATTGGCCGAGGTTGACAATGTTCGTGCCGCTCTTGCGTTGGTTGCGCGGGGGCAGGCTCCTTTAGGTATCGTATACCGTACCGATGTGCGGGTCAGCGCGGATGTGACCGAAGTGGCGGTTTTTCCATCTCAAAGCCATCCGCCAATCCGCTACTTGGGTGCAGTCGTCGACGATGCCTCCGATGAAGCACGCGCGTTTTGGGCCTTTGTACGCGGACCAGAGGGACAAGCGATTATGGCCCAAGCTGGATTCTTGCCTGCGATGGAACCGACGCAATGATAGAGAGCCTGGGTCCGCAAGAATGGACAGCAATCATGTTGTCGCTACGTGTGGCGCTGGTTGCAACGCTTGCGGCATTGCCTGTCGCGATTTGGGTCGCCTATATTTTGGCGCGCAAGACTTTCCCAGGGCGGCAGTTCTTGAATGGCCTCGTGCATCTGCCGTTGGTTTTGCCACCTGTGGTCACTGGGTATCTTTTGTTGGTCCTGTTCGGTCAGCAAGGTGCTATTGGCGGGCCGCTTTATGACATCTTCGGGATATCCTTTGCGTTTCGCTGGACAGGTGCGGCGCTCGCGGCGGCGATCATGGCGTTTCCGTTGATGGTGCGCGCAATCCGGTTAGGGTTTGAGGCGGTTGACCCAGGGCTAGAAGACGCGGCGGCAACGCTTGGCGCGTCGCGCTGGCGGGTAATGTTCACGGTGACATTGCCGCTGGTGCTGCCCGGCATCTTGGCTGGTGGGATTTTAGGGTTTGCTAAGGCGCTGGGCGAATTCGGGGCAACAATCACATTTGTCGCAGCCATTCCGGGACAGACGCAGACGATCCCGACCGCGATCTACGGGCTGCTGCAGGTCCCAGGCGAAGAACCGGCAGTACTTGGGCTTGTGGTTGTTTCGGTCGTGCTCGCAATGGGCGCGCTTTTGGTCTCTGAATGGCTGGCACGGCGGATGGCGCGCAAAGTGGGGCGCGTATGATAGAGGTTGATATCCGCAAAAGGCTGGGCGCGTTTCATCTGCAAGCGCAATTTGAAGCACCCGCTGGCGTCACGGCAATCTTTGGACCGTCGGGGTCAGGAAAAACGTCGATTGTGAATGCCGTTGCGGGGTTAAGTCACCCGGACAGCGGGCGGGTAGCTGTCAACGATGTGGTGCTTTTTGACAGTGATGCTGGCATTAATTTGCCGCCACAAAAGCGTCGGATCGGCTATGTTTTCCAAGACGCGCGGCTGTTTCCGCACATGACAGTGCTGCGGAACTTGCGCTATGGCGGGCAACATGACGAAGCGCAGGTAATCGATGTTCTGGGACTAAGCGACCTTTTGGACCGCACGCCCGCGGGATTATCGGGTGGCGAACGACAGCGTGTCGCGTTGGGGCGCGCGTTGATGTGTCATCCGCAACTGTTATTGATGGATGAACCACTTGCGGCGCTTGATACTGCACGCAAAGCCGAGATTTTGCCCTACATTGAGCGATTGCGTGACACGGTTAGAATCCCGATTTTGTATGTCAGCCATGACATATCCGAAATCGCACGGCTTGCGACGACCTTGGTGGTCTTGGACAATGGCAAGGTCGTGGTCAACGGGCCGGTGGGGCAGGTGCTATCCCACCCCGACGCGGTGCCGTTGGTCGGTGTGCGGGCGGCGGGCGCTGTTATTACGACGCGGGTCGTTGGTCGGCTGTTGGATGATGGGCTAACCGAGCTTGCGTTTTCCGGCGGTCGGTTGCTGCTGCCGGGTAACTTTGGTGTCGTCGGGCAAAATGTACGCCTGCGCATCCCTGCACAAGATGTTATCTTAGCTCTGGAGGCACCCGAGGGGCTCAGCGCATTGAACGTCTTGCCAGTCGAGATCACGCAGATCAACCAAGGGCGCGGGCCAGGCGTGGCAATCGGGCTTAAAGCCGGCAACGATCATCTGCTGGCACGTGTAACTCGACGCAGCGCACTAAGGATGGAGCTATCGGTTGGGCAAAAGCTATTTGCGATTATCAAGGCAACCGCTGTTGGCCCTGAGGATATCGGCAGCTAGGATTCGTGGTTGAATGAATGGCACATTTCCGACAGGCACGAAATTCGTACGGCTCAGCCAGCACTTGGACAACAACCAGGCCCTATATTGGCTTGACCTCACCCAACGCTGTCCTTAGTTCATACGAAATGAGGCGAGTGGGCAGGTAGGTTATGCAGCGGATTGCAAATCCGT
>NZ_JAFMHR010000096.1 GCF_017854415.1 Yoonia sp.
CTCAGGTGTTATGAATAACAAAAGGCCGCTTCGAAAGAGGCGGCCTTTTGCGTTAACGATCAACTATGTCACCTATCTCTTTCAACCGTTACGCTCCGTTTAAACCAAAAGGAGAAATCATGCCCTTTCCCAAGCCAGACACGCTTTATCCGGTTACCTTTCCGGATGGCACTCTTCACAAAGGCAATGTCTTTTTACGCGCAGCAATTGACCATCCGAATTGGGAGATCGGCGAGTATACGTACGCGAGCGATTTTGATCCTCCTGCAGATCCAAACGATTGGGCGGGTCGGCTGGCACCTTACCTTTTTCCGATGTCGCAAGATCGCATTATTATCGGTAAGTTCGGTCAGATTGCGGATGGTGTCCGGTTCATAACTGATGGCGCCAATCACGCGCGCGAAGGGTTTTCGACGTTTCCCTTTGCGATCCATGATCCCGCGCGTTTCATGGAATATCCCAAGACGCTCCGGCCTGGGCGCGATATCCGCATCGGTCACGACGTCTGGATCGGGGCAGGCGCGCGGGTGATGGCTGGGGCTCATATTGGGAATGGGGTCATTATTGGTGCGGGTGCTGTCGTTAGCGGTGATGTCCCTGATTATGCGATTGTTGCTGGCAATCGCGCCACCGTGCAGCGCATGCGGTTTGACGCGGAGACGATCGCGGCGCTGAACAAGGCTGCTTGGTGGGATTGGGACATCGCGCGCATACTGGAAAACGAAGCTGCGATAGTGGGTCGTGATCTGCCCGTTTTGCTGGCGCAAAACTAAGTTGCGACGTTAAATTAAGATTGCATGAACCTTGATTGGTCGTAATGGTTCGTGGATGACTTCAAATCGCTGGATCATCCTTGCTGTTCTGTTTCTTGCCCGCCTGACAATGGCGTTCCAGTTTCAGTCTGTCGCGGCGCTTTCGCCGCTCTTGATCGAGGATTTCGGGGTGGGTCTTGCTGATATTGGCTTTCTAATTGGCCTGTACTTTGCACCGGGCATCATTTTCGCGCTTCCGGGCGGTGCAATTGCTGCGCGGTTCGGTGACAAGCGGATCGTCGCATTAGGCATGGCTTTGATGCTTTTTGGCGGTGCGGTTATCGCTATAACGGAAAGCTGGAATGTCTTTGCCGCCGCCCGCCTTGTTGTGGGTGCAGGAGGCGTGATCCTGAACGTTGTCCTTACCAAAATGCTTGTTGATTGGTTCGCCGAAAAAGAGCTGTCCACCGCTATGGCAATCATGGTTAATTCCTGGCCAGTCGGGATCGCGCTGGCTTTGCTTGTCATGCCTCCGATCGCGGCGGCGGGTGGTATCGTATCCGTTTGGTGGACGATTGTGGTCTTAACCGGCGCTATTCTTGCGGTTTTTGCGCTGGTCTACCGCGCACCCGACGGCGCCACAGAGGCACCTACGACAATCCAAAAAGCTGCTTTTCCTGCCACTGCTTTGGTATGTGCGGGATTCGTCTGGGCGCTCTATAATGCGGCTCTTGCGATGGTATTCAGCTTCGGCCCTACGTTTTTAGTACAGGTTGGCTATACGCTCACCAGCGCGGGCTCATTGACGAGCCTATTCATGATTATTTTTTCGATTGCTTTGCCGGTGGGCGGTATCATTGCCGATCGCACGGGCCGCAAAGACGCAATTATTTTGCTGAGTTTGCTGAGTTTTGCTGCACTCATGCCGATTGCGGTCATTTATCCGTCCAGCGCGTTCGTCCTGTTTTGTATCCTTGGCGTTTTCTTTGCCTTAGGCGCAGGACCTGTCATGACCCTTCCTGCAGAGGTGCTTTCGCCGAAATCACGCGCGTTGGGGATGGGTGTGTTTTTCTCTATCTACTACGCGCTGATGATGGTGGGCCCGCGGGTAGGCGGCGGCTTTGCACAAAGCACCGGTGATGCAGGTACTGCGATTATTGCCGGTGCTGTGATGTCGTTGGGGGCTGCGGCTGCGCTGTTGGGTTTTCGCCGCGTCGTGCGGCCCTAAGGTCCCGGTTCTAACCCAAGGGCACGATCAGCGTCAGCTGTGACTTCGTTCATCCATGTTTGCACATCGTGACGCAGCGTTTCGCGTGCATCGACGTTCAGCTTGCGCGGTACATCTTGTTCGAACTTACGGAAGATGCAGCTGCCTTTGCCAAAGGTTTTCGGTACCAGCATCTGATCCCAGCTCTTGATGCGGCGGCCTTTGGTTGTCGCAAAAGCGTAGCAATAAATCGGCATGCCTGTCACGCGCGCCCATTCTAGCGGTGCATCCTTTAGTTCCCTTGCAGGACCAAGAGGGCCATCGCCCGTCATCGCGATGCTGACGCCTTCTTTGACCCGCTTTAATATCGTGCGGGATGCGGCAAGGTTTGACTGCTTGCTCGACATCTCGATTGGTTGCAATCCGGCGCGGCGCTGCACTGCACCTGACACGCGGCCAATGGGCGACTTGTCGTAAAGTGTAGAAAGAGGGGCTACGTTCTTTGGCCAATGCATCGATCCCATGATCGACCGGCTGTGCCATGTCAGGACCAGGACAGGGCCGTCGGCGAGAGCCGTTTTCAATTCATCCATGCCCTCATAGTGCCATTTGGTCGTCTTTGTGCAAATCGACAAATAGCGCCCCGCAATGCCCGCCAGTGTTGCGGCCACAGTTTCTGACTTTTCTATTCTTTTGCGCAAAGACATCGTTTCAAAGGGCCCATGGTTGGTCTTGGTCTGCTTGTTGTCGCATTTCTTGCCCTGAACACAAGTGCGCGTCATGTTCGCACTTGATCCCGCTTTGGTTTCGGACTAATCCGATATCTGGTCATAGGGGTATAGCTCAGTTGGTAGAGCGACGGTCTCCAAAACCGTAGGTCTAGAGTTCGAGTCTCTATGCCCCTGCCAGACCAGATCGTAGGCACGTGTCGCCGGAGGATCAAACAAATCCAATGACAGACCAGCCCGCGACAATTGCTTTTCATATTGGTGCGCATAAGACCGCAACATCGCATTTGCAGCGGTGTCTGAAAAAGGCGTCAGAGGGTTTGGCGGAACAGGGCGTGCGCTATTACGGCCCGCAGTATTTTCGCCAGCGTCGTCACTCCATTCAAGGTCTGTTTGGTTTGCGTCCACCTTCGAATCCAAAGATCGCGCGGCGCAGCCCCAAAGATCAGCTCGCGATTATGCGAAAAAATTCTGACCGGCTGGTGTTCAGTGAGGAGAACTTTATCGGCCCTTTGAATGATCCGCGCGGGTTGCTCTTGGCAGACCGCTATCCTTTGGCAGGTGTACGTGTGCAGTCATTGGCGCAGGCAATCGGTCAGGATATCGATATTTATGTGAGTATCCGCCGCCCGTCAGCATATCTTAATTCTGCTTATTGTCAGATGCTATTCAGCGGGCTTGTTCGCCCACTTGCGGTCTACAAGGCAAATAATCCGCTTAGTAGTATCGATTGGTCCGATCTGGTTGGTCAACTGCGTGCTGCCGACGGCGTAGGGAAAGTCGTTGTCTGGTGCTATGAAGATTACGCACAACTATTTCCGGTTATTGTTGCAGACTTGGTTGGGGCCACGCAGGCGCCGTTGGTTCCATGGGTGCCACGCAACGTCCATACCGGTTTGTCACAGGCGGCTGTTGCCCAAGTTTTGGCGCAGGCCGAGGGTCAGGACGCTACGGGGCTTGGCTATGAAGCGCGTGGGGCACTGCCGGTTGAGGGTGGATATGCAGCGTTTGACGGCTACACTGCCACCGAACATGCTGTTGGTGATGCCGCTTACGCCACACAAATTGGTAACATCGCTGCGATGGACGGCGTGACCCTATTGCAACCTGTCGCCGGGTGACGCGGACTTGATGCGACAGCATGCGCTGCGGGCTTGAATTCACCAATCAGAGGCCGTATGTGCCATCATGTTTCGATAAAGGACGTCCCCATGGCCATCGCCAATCCAGTTAAGTTCATCCAAGAAGTACGCTCCGAAGTATCCAAGGTCGTATGGCCCACACGGCGCGAAGTGCTGATGACCACTGTGATGGTTTTCATCATGGCGGTGCTGACGGCGATTTTCTTTTCGCTGGTTGATTTCCTGATCCGGACGGGTCTGACAGGTGTTCTGTCGTATTTTGGCGGCTAACGTCTTTCGATTTTCTGCAGGCCCTCTTGAAAACCTGCCACAGCGGCGGTAATAGCCTGCAACCTTCCGAGAATGGCGTGCGGCGAATCGAGCGGCACGCCGATTTTATTTTCGGGACTGGCGGTTGCCCGTCAGAACAAATGAAATTTCGCCCCATGTGGGCTGGTGACGACAAGGTGCTCTGACAGATGGCCAAACGCTGGTATTCGGTAAGTGTTCTCTCGAATTTCGAGAAGAAGATCGCGGAAGCGATCCGCACCAAGGCAGAAGAAAAGGGACTCGCCGATCAAATCGATGAGGTGCTGGTTCCGACCGAAGAAGTGATCGAAGTACGTCGCAACAAAAAGGTCACAGCCGAGCGTCGTTTTATGCCGGGTTACGTGCTCGTGCGTATGGAAATGTCGGACGAAGGCTATCACCTGATTAACTCGATCAACCGCGTCACAGGTTTCTTGGGCCCGCAAGGTCGCCCGATGCCAATGCGTGATGCCGAAGTGCAGGCCATTCTGGGCCGCGTGCAAGAAGGCGAAGATTCGCCGCGCACGCTTATTCACTTCGAGATCGGTGAGCGGGTTAAGGTCAGCGACGGCCCATTCGAGGACTTCGGTGGTATGGTTGAAGAAGTCGATGAAGAGAACCAGCGCCTTAAGGTTACGGTTTCTATCTTTGGTCGCGAAACACCGGTCGAATTGGAATTCACGCAGGTTACTAAACAGTAATTTGCGCGTTCAGACGTGGGAGGGCTTGTCGCCCGAACCACGGCATAACCGCCCTATTTGGGCATTGTAGGATGGGTTTAGGCCCATCGCTGAAAAAAGGAGAGGCCTCATGGCCAAGAAAGTAATGGGAACGCTCAAGCTGCAGGTTCCTGCAGGCAAAGCAAACCCTTCCCCACCTGTCGGTCCAGCGCTGGGTCAGCGCGGCATCAACATCATGGAATTCTGTAAAGCGTTCAACGCAAAGACTGCTGACATGGAAAACGGCGCACCTTGCCCGACCGTGATCACCTATTACGCTGACAAATCTTTCTCGATGGAAATCAAGACGCCACCTGCGTCGCATTACATCAAGCAAGCCGCCAAGCTGAAGTCCGGCAGTGCAACACCTGGTAAGGCTGTTGCTGGTTCGATCACTGGCAAGCAGGTTCGTGAGATTGCTGAAGCCAAGATGAAGGACCTCAACGCGACGTCCATCGAAGGCGCAATGTTGATCATCGCGGGCTCTGCTCGCTCTATGGGCATCGAGGTGAAGTAATGGCAAAGTTCGGTAAGCGTACAACAGCCGCACGCGCGGCATTCGACGGCAAGCACAACGTATCCGTTGGCGAAGCTGCATCCATGGTCAAAGACAATGCTAAGGCAAAGTTTGACGAATCCATCGAGATCGCAATGACACTGGGCGTTGACCCACGTCACGCAGACCAGATGGTTCGCGGCACAGTTAACCTGCCACACGGCACCGGTAAAACTGTTCGCGTTGCTGTTTTCGCACGCGGTGAAAAAGCTGAAGAAGCAAAAGCAGCTGGCGCAGACATCATCGGCGCAGAAGACCTGATGGAAATCGTTCAGGGCGGCAAAATCGATTTTGATCGTTGCATTGCAACTCCTGACATGATGGCCGTTGTTGGTCGTCTTGGTAAGGTCTTGGGCCCACGCAACCTGATGCCAAACCCACGTGTTGGTACAGTGACCATGGACATCAAAGCAGCTGTTGAAGCTGCTAAGGGCGGCCAGGTTCAGTTCAAAGCGGAAAAAGCTGGCGTTGTTCACGCGGGTATCGGCAAAGCCTCTTTCACGGCTCAGCAGATCGAAGAGAACATGAAAGCTTTTGTTGACGCAGTCAGCAAGGCGCGTCCAACTGGCGCCAAAGGCACATACATGAAGAAGATCGCCGTCAGCTCTACAATGGGCCCAGGCGTTTCGATTGATGTCGCTTCGGCAACTGGCAACGCATAAATACAAAGATTATTATTGATCTTGATGGCAGGTCCCGAACGGGGCCTGCCATTTTCATGAGCGGTTCATCAAGAAGTTACCCCGCTGGGGCTTGGCTTTCAGGGCAAGGCAGACTAATTGGACCACTGGTCCCGACTGATTTGATTCGTTCGGGACTTATTCGTCCGAGACGGTGGGTTGGCCTTATGGCCGCTAATTCCTGCCTGAGGCGGGAAAAACCAGAATTGAGGCTCGCCTCTGTCACCTCTGGTACGCCCCGTTTACGATGGACTGTAGATGTTGGGCGACCTTAGTCGTTTGACAAAATTGAGCCGGGGGAAACCCCAAACTTGGAGTGAAACTGTGGATAGAGCACAAAAAGAACAGCTGGTCGACGATCTCGGCCAGATCTTTGAAAGCTCTGGCGTTGTAGTGGTTGCCCACTACGAAGGCATGACAGTTGCTGAAATGCAGGACCTGCGCGCGCACATGCGTGAAGCGGGCGGTTTTGTACGCGTTGCCAAGAACAAGCTCGCTAAAATTGCCCTCGAGGGCAAAGCATGCGCAAGCATCGCGGAATACCTCGAAGGCATGACTGTAATCGCTTACTCTGAAGATCCCGTCGCTGCGGCGAAGGTGGTCGACACATACGCTAAAGGGAATGACAAACTTGTCGTTCTTGGCGGTGCTATGGGCGATACAGCATTGGATCCAGCTGGTGTGAAAGCTGTTGCCGGTATGCCGTCCCGTGAGGAGCTTATTGCTTCGATCGTGGGTTGCATCGGTGCACCAGGCAGCAACATCGCCGGGGCCATTGGCGCGCCTGCTTCGAATATCGCTGGCATTCTCTCAACGATTGAAGAGAAAGCTGCATAAAGCATCTGAATTGATTTGGGGGTTCGCCCTCACGTTGGAACACACTTAAAACGAACGGAAAGCATAAAATGGCTGATCTGAAAAAAATGGCTGAAGAGATTGTTGGTCTTACCCTTCTCGAAGCACAAGAACTGAAAACTATCCTCAAGGACGAATATGGCATCGAGCCAGCTGCTGGCGCAGCTGTTGCTGCCGGTCCTGCTGTTGCTGCTGAAGCTGCAGAAGAGAAGACTGAATTTGACGTCGTTCTCAAGAACGCTGGCGCATCCAAGATCAACGTGATCAAGGAAGTTCGCGCGATCACTGGTCTTGGCCTGAAAGAAGCCAAAGACTTGGTCGAAGCTGGCGGCAAAATCAAAGAAGGCGCGTCCAAGGACGAAGCCGAAGAGATCAAAGGCAAGCTGGAAGCAGCTGGCGCAGAGGTCGAGCTGGCCTAAGCCCGCTTTCGGCGAATATCTATTCGCCCCAAAAATCAGGCTGGATCCGCAATTTGTGGGTCCAGCTAAACCTGTCTTAGAGGTCGGCCAATGCGTTGACCGACCTCTTGGATAGGTTCCTCAAAGTCGGGAGGGTGCCGGTGGGACGGCAGCCACGAATAGACTTGGGACCTCCGGTCAAATGGGTGAAGCATCGCGGCCCAGGCGGTGTGGAATTCGAGAGACAAACAAAAGGTGACATCGCACATGGCTCAATCCTTCCTTGGTCAGAAGCGCCTGCGTAAGTACTACGGCAAAATCCGTGAAGTACTTGAAATGCCGAACCTCATTGAGGTTCAGAAATCTTCTTATGATCTGTTCCTGCGCTCTGGCGACAGCGACACACCGCTTGACGGCGAAGGCATCAAAGGTGTCTTCCAGTCGGTGTTTCCGATCAAAGACTTCAATGAAACCGCCGTGCTTGAGTTCGTCAAGTATGAGCTGGAAAAGCCGAAGTACGATGTTGAGGAATGTCAGCAACGTGACATGACCTACAGCGCGCCTTTGAAGGTAACGCTGCGTTTGATCGTGTTTGAAACAGACGAAGATACTGGCGCGAAGTCTGTCAAAGACATCAAAGAACAAGACGTGTTCATGGGCGACATGCCTTTGATGACCCCGAACGGCACTTTTGTCGTCAACGGTACCGAGCGTGTGATCGTTTCCCAGATGCACCGCTCGCCTGGCGTGTTCTTTGATCACGACAAAGGTAAAACCCACTCGTCCGGCAAGCTTCTGTTTGCATGCCGCATCATCCCATACCGCGGTAGCTGGCTCGACTTTGAATTCGACGCCAAGGATCTTGTATTCTGCCGGATTGACCGTCGCCGCAAACTGCCTGTGACCACGCTGCTTTATGCGCTGGGCATGGATCAGGAAGGCATCATGAATGCCTACTACAACACGGTTGAGTACAAGCTCGACAAAAAGGGCGCTGCCTGGACCACGAAGTTCTTCCCGGAGCGCGTGCGCGGTACACGTCCATTGTTCGATCTGGTCGACGCCAAAACTGGCGAAGTGATCGCCAAAGCTGGTGAAAAAGTCACGCCACGTTCAGTTAAGAAACTGATCGACGCAGGCGACGTGACTGATCTGTTGGTCCCTTACGAGAATATCCTGGGCAAGTTCGTATCCGAGGACATCATCAACGAAGAAACCGGTGCGATTTACGTCGAAGCTGGCGACGAGTTGACAGTCGAGCTGGATAAAGCTGGTGAAGTCATCGGCGGAACGCTGACCGAATTGGTCGCAGCTGGTATCAAGACAATCCCTGTTCTGGACATCGATAACATCACAGTGGGCGCGTACATGCGCAACACGATGGCGGCAGACAAAAACATGAACCGCGAAACCGCGCTCATGGATATCTACCGTGTGATGCGTCCGGGCGAGCCACCAACAGTCGATTCAGCCTCTGCGTTGTTCGACACATTGTTCTTCGATAGCGAGCGTTATGACCTGTCCGCTGTTGGTCGCGTGAAAATGAACATGCGTCTTGATCTGGATGCCGAAGACACCATGCGCACCTTGCGCAAGGAAGACATCGTATCTTGCATCAAAGCGTTGGTTGAATTGCGCGACGGCAAGGGCGACATCGACGATATTGACCACCTTGGTAACCGTCGTGTCCGTTCCGTTGGCGAATTGATGGAAAACCAGTACCGCGTTGGTCTGCTTCGTATGGAGCGGGCGATCAAAGAGCGTATGTCTTCTGTCGAAATCGACACAGTGATGCCGCAAGACCTGATCAACGCCAAGCCAGCTGCTGCTGCGGTACGTGAATTCTTCGGCTCTTCGCAGCTGTCGCAGTTCATGGACCAAACCAACCCGCTGTCCGAGGTCACGCACAAGCGTCGCCTTTCAGCGCTTGGACCCGGCGGTCTGACACGCGAACGTGCAGGCTTTGAGGTGCGCGACGTGCACCCGACCCACTACGGCCGCATGTGCCCGATTGAGACACCGGAAGGCCCGAACATTGGTCTGATCAACTCGCTTGCAACATTTGCCCGCGTCAACAAATACGGCTTTATCGAAACACCTTATCGCAAGGTTGTAGACGGCAAGGTCACTGACGACGTGCAGTACATGTCCGCGACAGAAGAAATGCGTCACACTGTGGCGCAGGCCAACGCGAACATGGGTGCAGATGGTTCGTTCAACAACGAACTGGTTTCGACACGCAAGAACGGCGATTACACATTGTCCCCGCGTGAAAATGTGGACCTGATCGACGTGTCGCCAAAGCAGCTGGTCTCGGTTGCTGCGTCCTTGATCCCGTTCCTAGAAAATGATGACGCGAACCGGGCCCTGATGGGTTCGAACATGCAACGTCAGGCGGTTCCACTTCTACAAGCCGAGGCACCACTTGTTGGTACTGGCATCGAAGAAGTTGTCGCCCGCGACAGTGGTGCGGCGATTATGGCGAAACGTGCCGGTATCATCGACCAAGTCGATGCGGAGCGTATCGTTATTCGCGCTACATCTGATCTGGCTTTGGGCGACGCAGGCGTCGACATCTACCGCATGCGCAAGTTCCAGCGTTCCAACCAAAACACCTGCATCAACCAGCGTCCGCTGGTGAAGGTTGGTGATACGGTTCTGAAGGGCGAAGTTATTGCTGATGGTCCATCCACGGACATCGGCGAACTGGCCCTTGGCAAGAACGTGGTCGTCGCGTTTATGCCGTGGAATGGTTACAACTACGAAGACTCCATCCTGATCTCAGAGCGTATCGTGCGCGATGACGTGTTTACATCGATCCACATCGATGAATTCGAAGTTGCCGCTCGTGACACAAAGCTTGGGCCAGAGGAAATCACACGCGATATTCCAAACGTCGGAGAGGAAGCCCTGCGCAACCTTGACGAAGCTGGTATCGTGTACATCGGCGCCGAAGTTGGCCCCGCAGATATCCTTGTTGGCAAGATCACACCAAAAGGCGAAAGCCCGATGACGCCAGAAGAAAAGCTGCTGCGCGCCATCTTTGGTGAAAAGGCATCCGATGTACGTGACACATCCTTGCGCCTGCCCCCCGGTGACTTTGGCACCGTGGTAGAGGTCCGCGTCTTTAACCGCCATGGCGTGGAAAAAGACGAACGTGCCCTGCAGATCGAGCGTGAAGAAGTTGAACGCCTTGCCCGTGACCGTGACGACGAGATGGCGATCCTTGATCGCAACATCTACGCGCGTTTGTGGGATATCATCGGTGGCAAAAAAGCAGCCAAAGGGCCGAAAGGCTTTAAGGCTGGTTCCATCGTGACCGAGGAAAGCATTTCGGAATTGAGCCGTGGTCAACTGTGGCAGCTTGCCATGGAAGACGAAGATGATGCAAAAATCGTCGAAGCCCTGAACGAACAGTACGAAATTCAGAAGCGCGCAATGGACGCCCGCTTTGAGGATAAAGTTGAAAAAGTGCGCCGTGGCGATGATTTGCCACCAGGCGTGATGAAGATGGTCAAAGTCTTTGTGGCTGTGAAGCGCAAGCTGCAGCCCGGTGATAAGATGGCCGGTCGTCACGGCAACAAAGGTGTTATTTCCAAGGTTGTCCCTATGGAAGACATGCCGTTCCTTGCGGATGGTACACCGGTGGATTTCTGTTTGAACCCGCTTGGCGTGCCGTCACGTATGAACGTTGGTCAGATCCTTGAGACACACATGGGCTGGGCCGCACGCGGTCTAGGCATCAAGATCGACGAAGCGTTGGGTGAATTCCGCCGCTCTGGCGATCTGACACCTGTGCGTGAGGCGATGAAAATTGCTTATGGCGATGATGTCTACGAAGAAGGCATTGCGGGCATGGACGAAAGTCATCTTCTCGAGGCGGCGGGTAACGTCATCAACGGTGTGCCAATCGCAACACCGGTCTTTGATGGCGCGAAAGAGGCGGACGTGAACGATGCGCTGACACGCGCTGGTTTCGACACCTCTGGTCAGTCGGTTCTGTTCGACGGTCGCACAGGCGAGCAGTTCTCGCGTAAAGTGACCGTCGGTGTGAAGTATCTGCTGAAACTGCACCACCTCGTTGACGACAAAATCCACGCACGTTCCACTGGGCCTTACAGCCTTGTCACGCAGCAACCACTTGGCGGTAAAGCCCAGTTCGGTGGCCAGCGTTTCGGGGAAATGGAAGTCTGGGCATTGGAAGCTTACGGCGCGGCTTACACCCTGCAAGAGATGCTGACTGTAAAGTCGGATGACGTTGCGGGCCGGACGAAAGTCTATGAAAGCATCGTCAAAGGCGAGGACAACTTCGAGGCCGGCGTGCCAGAGTCGTTCAACGTGCTTGTGAAAGAAGTCCGGGGCCTCGGCCTCAACATGGAACTCCTGGATGCGGAGGATGAGGAGTAAGGCGCTTCGCCTTACTCCCCCCACCTCTTAACGCACCCCAATTCAAGGAATTGAAGATGAACCAGGAACTGACAAACAACCCGTTTAACCCGCTTACACCGGCGAAAACGTTTGACGAAATCAAGGTGTCTTTGGCATCCCCCGAACGGATCCTGTCGTGGTCCTTCGGCGAGATCAAAAAGCCGGAAACCATCAACTACCGTACGTTCAAGCCAGAGCGTGACGGCCTGTTCTGCGCGCGTATCTTTGGTCCGATCAAAGACTACGAATGCCTGTGCGGCAAGTATAAGCGCATGAAGTATCGCGGCGTTGTCTGCGAAAAATGCGGTGTAGAAGTCACGCTGCAAAAGGTCCGCCGCGAGCGGATGGGCCACATCGAGTTGGCCGCACCCGTTGCGCACATCTGGTTCCTCAAGTCGCTGCCATCCCGCATCGGCCTGATGCTGGACATGACCCTGCGCGATCTCGAGCGTATTTTGTACTTTGAAAACTACGTTGTGATCGAACCCGGCCTGACTGACCTGACCTATGGCCAGTTGATGACCGAAGAAGAATTCAACGACGCCCAAGACCTTTACGGCATGGACGCGTTCCAGGCCAACATCGGTGCCGAAGCGATCCGCGAAATGCTGGCCCAGATTGATCTGGAGTCCGAGGCAGAAACCCTGCGCGCCGACCTCAAAGAGGCGACAGGCGAATTGAAGCCAAAGAAGATCATCAAGCGTTTGAAGATCGTCGAAAGCTTCCTCGAATCCGGTAACCGTCCAGAGTGGATGGTTCTGACAGTGATCCCCGTGATTCCACCAGAGCTGCGCCCGCTGGTCCCACTTGATGGCGGCCGTTTCGCGACGTCCGACCTGAACGATCTGTATCGTCGTGTGATCAACCGCAACAACCGTTTGAAGCGTCTGATCGAATTGCGCGCGCCTGACATCATCGTCCGCAACGAAAAGCGGATGTTGCAGGAATCTGTTGACGCATTGTTCGACAACGGCCGTCGTGGTCGCGTGATTACGGGTGCTAACAAGCGTCCGCTGAAATCACTGTCCGACATGCTGAAGGGTAAGCAAGGTCGCTTCCGTCAGAACCTTTTGGGTAAGCGCGTCGACTTCTCTGGCCGTTCGGTCATTG
>NZ_JAFMHR010000097.1 GCF_017854415.1 Yoonia sp.
CGCCGGTTTTCACCAGCGGGGCACATTCAGACACAACGAAAAGCGCTTTGGTCATATAGAGGCGGCCCTTTTGTCTAACATCGCTTGGGTGATCAGCGTGGTGCCGCGTTCTGTGACACGGAACCACTTTGCGTCCTCGACGGGGTCCTCGCCAACAACCAGACCCTCGGGGATGATGACGCTGGAATCCACAACGACCTGTCGCAATCTGGCAGAGCGATGCACGACCACATTTGGCAGCACGACCGCATGATCCAGCACCGCATAGGAATTGGTATGCACGTTCGTAAACAGAACAGAGTTGCGCACTTCGGTACCCGAAATGATGCACCCGCCCGATACCATCGAAGAAATTGCCATCCCGCGTCTGTCACGTTCGTCGTGGATAAACTTCGCCGGAGGGACACTCTCGTTGTATGTCCAGATCGGCCAGCTTTTGTCCCAGAGGTCCAACTCTGGGGTAAAGCTTGTCATGTCGATATGCGCCTGCCAGAAAGCGTCGACTGTGCCAACGTCTTTCCAGTAGGCAGGTGCGCCTTCGGCACGCACACAGCTTTCGTCAAAGCGGTGCGCCATGGCTTTCCCGCCCTTGACGATGTCGGGGATAAGATCGTTGCCAAAGTCGTTCGTAGAATCGGGATTCTCTGCGTCTTTCTTCAGCAGAGCACGCAGGAATTTCCAGTCGAAGACATAGATACCCATCGAGGCAAGTGCGAGGTCGGGGTCCTCTGGCGTGCCAGGTGGATCGGCGGGCTTTTCAAGGAAACTGGTAATGCGCCCGTTTTTATCGGTGTCCATGACACCAAAGGCAGTTGCCTCCATGCGGGGGACTGTAAGACATCCAACGGTGACATCCGCTTCTGATTCCACGTGCTGGCGTAGCATGATTTCGTAGTCCATCTTGTAGATATGGTCACCGGCAAGGATGATTACGTAATCCACGTTATAGCTGTCAACGATATCGATGTTCTGGGTCACCGCATCGGCGGTTCCCTTGTACCAGCTTTCATTGCCGCCGCGCTGCGAAGCGGGCAGCACATCAAGGAATTCATTCCGCTCTGGCCGCAGAAAGTTCCATCCGCGCTGGGTGTGGCGAATGAGACTGTGCGCCTTGTATTGCGTGGCAATGGCCATTTTGCGAATGCCAGAGTTCATGGCATTCGACAGAGCAAAGTCGATAATCCGTGCTTTGCCGCCAAATGGCACCGCAGGTTTTACGCGGCGGTCTGTGAGTTCCTTAAGGCGGCTTCCGCGGCCACCAGCCAATACGAAAACCATGGACCTTTGTGTAATACGCTTAGTCGGCATGTCGTTCCCCCCTTATGATTATTTAATTCTATCGCGTTTGCGCAGCACGACCACCGAAAGCGGCGGTAACGTCAGCGTCACGGACTGCGCATGGCCGTCTGCTGGCACATCTTGCGCCGCACAGCCGCCCAAGTTCCCGCGATTTTCGCCCCCGTAAACGGCGGCGTCGGTGTTCAAGATCTCCTCCCAGAAACCTGAGCTTGGAACACCCAACTGGAACGCATCGCGCGCAACGGGTGTGAAGTTGCACATCACCACGACAGGCGCGTCATCTTTTGCGCCGTAGCGCACAAAACCAATTGTGGATTGTGTCGGATCATTGCTGAGCCAGGCAAACCCGTCCGCGGCGCAATCATTGACGTGAAGCGCCGGATTATCGCGGTAGAGTCCGTTCAGATCACGGATCAAATGTTGAATACCCTTGTGCGCAGGCAGTTCAGCAGCACCCCAGTTCAGTTCCCTGTCGTGGTTCCATTCTTCGGGTTGCGCAAATTCACAGCCCATGAACAGCAGCTTTTTGCCCGGCTGCATCCACATGAACGCATAGTAGGCACGCAGGTTTGCAAATTTTTCCCATGTCGTGCCCGGCATTTTGGTCAACATCGACCCTTTGCCGTGCACAACCTCATCGTGGCTAATCGGCAGGATGAAGTTTTCCGTGAACGCCCAATCGATAGGAAAGGTCATCAGGTGATGGTGATGCTGGCGGTAAATCGGATCGGTTTCCATGTACCGCAGCGTGTCGTTCATCCAACCCATGTTCCACTTGTAACCAAAGCCCAGACCGCCCGTGTGGACAGGTTGCGAAACAGCAGGGAAAGACGTGCTTTCCTCGGCTACGGTCATAATGCTTGGGTCGGCACCATAGGTCGCGATGTTCATTTCTTGCAGAAACGCGATCGCCTCGTAATTCTCGCGGCCACCGTCTTTGTTTGGTACCCATTCGCCGTCATTGCGCGAATAATCGCGGTACAGCATCGACGCCACCGCATCGACGCGCAGCCCGTCAAGGTGGTATTCCTTCAGCCAATAAAGCGCGTTGGCGACCAGATAGTTTTTCACCTCGCGGCGCCCGTAATTATAGATCAGCGTGTTCCAGTCTTGATGGAACCCTTCGCGCGGGTCGGCGTGTTCGTAAAGGGCGGTACCGTCGAATTGCGCTAGCCCGTGATCATCGGTCGGGAAATGCCCCGGAACCCAATCCAACAGGACGCCGATACCGGCGTTATGCGCGGCCTCTACAAAATCGCGAAATTCGTGAGGGGGCCCGAACCGGATTGTCGGCGCATAAAGACCCACAGGCTGATAACCCCATGATCCATCGAAAGGGAACTCTGACACGGGCATCAATTCGATATGCGTAAAGCCCATGTAGTTGACGTACGACACCAGATCGCGCGCCAGTTCTTTGTAGCTGAGCGGCCTGCCGTGATCATCATAGCGCCGCCGCCATGACCCCAAATGGACCTCGTAAATTGAAATCGGGCTGGCGCGGTCTGCGCGCTTGGCACGCGATTTCATCCATGCCTGATCGTTCCAACCATAGCCTGTAATATCGCGCACGATAGACGCCTTTTCAGGCGGGTGCTGCGACCCGAACCCGACAGGATCGGCCTTTTGACCGCTGCCCCCATCGGCAGTGGTGATTTGGTACTTGTATTTTGCGCCTTCGCCGACAGTTGGCAAAAAGACCTCCCAAACACCGGTCTGGCCTGCTGGCCGCATTGGGTGACGCCGCGCATCCCAGTTGTTGAAGTCGCCGATAACGCTAACGCGCTGGGCGTTAGGTGCCCAAACCGCGAAATGCGTGCCATCTGTGCGCTGATGTCTGGTGATATGCGCACCTAAGACGCGCCAAAGCTCTTTGTGGGTGCCTTCGCCGACAAGGTACTGGTCGAAGTCCGTCAGGACTGGATCAAAGGCGAAAGGATCAGGCGTCGTATATTTAGAGCCATCAGCGTAACACATCGTCAACGTATAGGTCTTGCCCGCGACGGGGCCTGCAAAAACAGCGCCTTCAATGCGGTTCAACGGGGTTGGTTTTCCGCCGACCGTTGCGACCACTTCAACGGCGTCAGGCTGAAAGACAGTGATCCAGCGCCGATTTCCGCTCTTGTGGGGACCAAGCACATCAAAGGGTGCATGATGGGTACCTGCGTTCAGGGCCGCAATGTCGCCCTGCGTCAAAAAGTCAGGGAGCTCGCTTGGCATCTTTGAAACTCCGACCCATTCATTTGCAGCATTGGACTGAAATGCAGTGAAACATGGCCGTGAGGGGGCGTCAACAGAACCTCGCGCAGAAAATGTTAGCGCAAGCAATTTGACCAGTATTCGGCCTTCGGATGCTGTCAGATTACTTCGAACTGGCCTCAGTTTGCGGCGGAATGCGGGAGCTTATGCGGAATAAAGCCCCCGCCAATCAATGAGTGCTGCGGCGGGATAACACCCGTTACTTTGGGCCGAACTTGGACAGCCGTCCAACAAGGCGCTCCGTGAAACTACTAAATCGAGCGTTGTTGCGAATAAAGCGGCCAAGCCGAGAGGTGCCAAAAATTTTTGCCATGAATGCGGATGCTGTCAGACTAATTCGAACTAGTCTCAGTGTACGGCGTTTTGCGTGAACTTATGCGGAACAAAGATCCCGCCACTCGGCAAGTGCGGCAGTTCGTTTGAGTTTGAAATTAGTTCGTGAATTGAGGTGGCGTTCCTGATTGAAATGGTTGTAGATCGAAGAATGAACGGCGACGAACTTTTGTAGAGATTGTAGCCGCCGAAACCGCAACATCGCGCGCTCTCGTCGTCGAAACGGAAGATGCGAATTCTCAGCGCGATTGTTCAGTCGCCGCCCCGTCGTTTGGCGCCGGGCATTGCCGATCACCTTCATCGCAGCGCCGTATGACTTAAGGCGATCCGTGACGATTACTTCCGGATTGCCATACCGCTTCATTGTTTTCTTGAGGAATTTCAATGCTGCTTTGCGATCACGGCGCTTTGTGACGAAGCTCTCGAGAACCTCACCTTCGTGATCAACAGCGCGCCAAAGGTAGTGGGTCTCGCCGTTGATCTTCACAAAAACCTCGTCCAGATGCCATTGCCAGATTGAATGCGATCGCGTGCGATTGATCCGATCTTTACGGATTTCAGAGGCGAAAAGCGGACCAAATCTATTCCACCAAAACCGGATCGTTTCGTGGCTGACATCGATGCCCCGCTCGTGAAGTAAATCCTCCACGTTCCGAAGTGATAGTGGAAAACGAACGTACATCATCACCGCAAGGCGGATGATCTCAGGGCTGGTTTTGAAATACCGAAATGGGGAGCGTTTTGACATCCGGTGAAGCTACGAAACTGCCTTGCTGTCCTCAAGCCACTTTCCTCTGACAGTACCTTGCAGACGGAGGAATGAACTGCGGTGAACTTTTGCAAACTGCGCATGTTCCGGAACCGCAGCATTGCCCGTTCCCGTCGTCGAAAAGGCAGGTGTGAATTCTCAGCTCTATTATTTTCCAGTGACCCGTTTCTTGCCGGTCGGCGTTGCCAATGACCTTCATTGCAGCACCATAAGATCTGAGTTTGTCCGTCACGATGACATGTGGGTTGCCGAATCGTTTCATTGTTTTCTTTAAGAATTTCAATGCTGCTTTGCGATCACGTCGCTTTGTGACAAAGCTCTCCAGTACCTCGCCTTCGTGATCCACCGCGCGCCACAGATAGTGCGTCTCGCCGTTAATCTTCACGAAAACTTCGTCCAGATGCCATTGCCAGTTTGAATGCGATCGCGTGCGATTGATCCGACCTTTACGAATCTCAGAGGCGAAAAGTGGGCCAAACCTATTCCACCAAAACCGGACGGTCTCGTGGCTTACTTCAATACCACGTTCGTGGAGAAGATCCTCGACATTGCGTAGCGACAGCGGAAACCTGACGTACATCATCACTGCCAAGCGGATGACTTCAGGGCTGGTTTTAAAGTAGCGAAATGGGGAAGGTTTTGACATTCAGCGATGCTACGAAAGCCCCCTTCTGGCTTCAAGCCATTTTCCTCTGACAGTACCCGCGTCAGGTAAAGGCGATCTGAACCTTCATGGCTTGGCCGCGATCTTTAGCCATTTCGAACGCATCTATTGCGTCGTCCAAGCCGAATTTATGCGTGATCAAAGGGGTGACGTCGATCAGCCCTTTTTGCATCATCGCCACGGCTGTCGCGAATTCACTGTGAAACCGGAACGACCCACGCAGGGTTAACTCTTTGGCCGTGATTGCTTGCATCGGGACGGTCATATCGCCGCCCATGCCAAGTTGCACAAGTGTCCCCATTGGGCGTAAGGCAGCTATACCTGACGAAAGCGCCGCTGGAGCGCCAGAGCATTCGAACTGGACGTCGATCTGTCCTTTTCCAGCGGTGAAGGGCGCAATCGCGTCGCTGTCACTCGCCAAGTTCAACACAACGTCTGCGCCACATTTTCTGGCCATGTCGAGAGTGTAGTCTGACAGATCGGTCGCGATGATTTTCGCAGCACCGGCGCGACGGGCTGCGAGTATCGATAGCGCACCGATGGGCCCACACCCTGTGACCAGAACCGTCTTGCCAACCAAGTCGCCTGCTTGGCGCATTGCGTGCAAACAAACAGCCAAAGGCTCGGCCATGGCAGCGGTTTCGGGGCTTAGGCCATCAGCGGGGACGCATTGGCTGGCGTCGACGATAAGCTCTTGGCTGAACGCGCCTTGGATGTGGGGGTAGGGCATGGCGCTGCCGTAGAAGCGCATGTTCTCGCAATGGTTGGGTTGGCCGCGCAGGCAGTAGTCGCACCCGGTGCAGGGTCGCGATGGCGAGACCGCCACCAGTTGGTCGGAGATCAATCCTGTGACGCCGTCGCCAATGGCTGCGATGTGGCCGGACACTTCGTGGCCCAGCACCATGGGTTGGCGCAGGCGCACCGCACCAAACCCACCGTGATTGTAGTAGTGCAGGTCGGACCCGCAGATGCCACCAACAGCCATATTGATGCGGACTTCGCCAGCGGCTGGCGCGGGTACGGAGGATTGTTCTTCGATCCGCAAATCTTGTGCTGCGTGAATGACGACTGCGCGCATAATTGACCCCACTTAGTTATGTACAACTTGGCCGAAGCTAACGATACTTCTGTAAAAGCACCAAAGGAAAATAACATGAGCCTCTCTCTTTTTGACCTTACGGGTCAGCGCGTTTTGATCACTGGGTCTAGTCAGGGCATCGGTTTCGCCTTGGCAAAGGGCATGGCCGCAGCCGGGGCCGAAGTTATCTTGAACGGGCGTGATGCAGGTAAGCTGGCACAAGCGGCGAAAGACCTTGGTGGCACCGTGCAAGTCCTCTCCTTTGACGTGACCGACCATGACGCAGTGCGTGCCGCAGTCGATGCGTTTGAGGCAGAGACGGGCCCGATTGATATCCTGATCAACAACGCAGGCATGCAGCATCGCGGTGAGTTGGAAGAGTTTCCCGCAGATGCATTTGAGCGGTTGTTGCAAACCAATGTCGCCAGCGTGTTCCACGTTGGACAAGCGGTGGCGCGGCATATGATCAAACGCGGCAAAGGCAAGATCATCAACATCGCCAGCGTGCAAACTGCCCTCGCGCGCCCCGGTATTGCGCCCTACACGGCGACAAAAGGCGCGGTGGGCAACCTAACCAAAGGCATGGCGACGGACTGGGCGAAACATGGGTTGCAGTGCAACGCAATCGCACCCGGTTATTTCGATACGCCGCTGAATGCGGCCTTGGTTGCGGACCCCGAGTTTTCCGAGTGGCTAGCCAAGCGCACGCCGTCAGGCCGCTGGGGTAAGGTCGAGGAATTAGTGGGCGCTGCGGTGTTCTTGTCGTCGGCGGCGTCCAGTTTTGTGAATGGTCATACGCTTTATGTGGACGGCGGGATCACCGCGTCGCTTTAGGTCTGCGACCAAAGCGCCAGACCGACCGCGACCAGCATCGACAGCGCCATCGCGATGTTCACGCGGCGTTGCGCTTGCGGGCCAAGGTCAAGGCGGCGTAGGCTGATCCCCGCGCCAAGCCAGCCAAGGTGCAAGGGTATCCAAATCAGGTTCATGATCAGCAGTTTGATCGCCGTCTCTATCCATGGGGCGTCGGGCATAAAGCTAAAGCCGGTGAACAGAGTTGTGCTGACTACATAGGCTTTGGGGTTGATCGGTTGCAGGGCCAAACCGTTCCAAAACCCCAGCGGCGTGCGGGCCTCGATAAAGCGAATTTGCGCGCCCGCGCTGGCGATGCGCCACGCGAGCCACAGCAGGTATCCGAGTGAGGCGATCAGCAGCGTTGTGCGGAGCCACGGCAGGGTAAGTGCAGTTGCTGCGACGCCAGAGATCACAAGCAGCAACACTAAATTACTGCCCACAAATAGCCCTGCTACGTAGGCCAGCCCGTTGCGGTAGCCATAGGCCGCGCCAACGCCTGCGGTCGATAAAACACCTGGACCGGGGGAGATGATCAGGAAAAAAACAGCAGCGGCGAAGGCGAGCATCAGGTGACTTCGAACGGGGTTAATTTTGGCCAGTCGAACGTGACACCAATACCAGCCACGTCAGGTGCTACGGCGCGTTGATTTTCTATCACCAACGGGCGCGTTGTGTAACGGTCGATGGGGAAGCTGTGCACTTCAAGCCAGCCACTATGTTCTTGGGATGACACCAATGAAACGTGTAGTTCCTGCATCCCGTGCGAACAGACGGGAACGTCGGTGCCGCGCGTCATATCAGCAACTTGCAGCCAGCCCGTAATGCCACCGCAGTTGGAGGCATCGGGTTGGATGAAGCCAAGATTGCCTTGGGCGAGGGCCATTTCAAATTCATGGATCGTATGCAGGTTTTCACCTTGCGCAACGACCATGCCCGAGGCGTTTGTGACCTCGGCGTAGCCTGCGTAATCGTCAGGGATGATGGGTTCTTCGAACCAAAGGATGTTTTGATCTTTGACCGCTAAGGCCAGTTCAATCGCCTGTGCACGGCTGAGTGAATAATTTGCATCGATCATGAATGCCGCGTCGGATCCGATCTGCGCACGCACCGCGCGAATGCGGGCGATGTCGTCGGCCATATCAGGTTGGCCGATCTTAATTTTGACGCCGCCAAGGCCTGCGTCGATGTAGTTTTGCACATGGGTCAAAAGCTTGGGCAGGGGATAGGCCAGATCAATGCCGCCGCCGTATGCCTTGCAGGTTTTGGCGGCGCCTCCTGCGACTTGCCACAAGGGTTGATCTAACGCCTGACAGCGCAAATCCCAAAGGGCGATGTCGATGGCCGAAATTGCAAAGCTGGCGATACCGCCGCGCCCGACGTAGTGTACATGCCATTGCATCGCGTCGTACAGCGCCTCGACGTCGCTGGCATCAAGCCCTGTAAGCATCGGCGCAAGGTCATGGGTAATCATGGCTGCCGTCGCATGGCCGCCGCGTCCACCATTGTAGGTATAGCCAGTGCCACTGCGCCCGTCATCCAGCGTGACGGTCGCAGTGATCAGGTGGAAATGCGTGTGGTCGCCGTGTTTGGCGTCGACCAATACTTCGTCAAGCGGCACGGCGAACAATCGTGCTTTAACGGATGTGATCCGCGCCATGTCGCTACATCCCGTCACATTCTGGCACAGAGCTGATCACGGTGCCGTCACTGAGGTGCTGCAACAGATTATCAACCGTTAGCGCGCCCATCGCGGCGCGGGTTTCAATCGTTCCGCTTCCGACATGCGGCAACAAAACCGTGTTGGGCAGATCACGCAGCGCTTGCGGCACGTGCGGTTCGGCTGCGAACACGTCCAAACCTGCCCAGCCGAGTACGCCAGATTGCAAAGCAGTGATCATCGCGTCCTCGTCCACGACAGAGCCGCGCGCGACGTTGATCAAGGTGCCTTGGGGACCAAGGGCTGCCAACACTTCGGCGTTAACGATTTTGTTCGTCTCAGGACCGCCGGGGGTTATGCAAACCAGCACATCACAGTCTGCGGCCATCGTTTTGAGGTCGTCGTAGTATTTGTAAGCGACGTCCTTTTTGCTACGGCTGTGGTAGACGATTGTAGGGTTCCACGGCGCGAGTTTGTCGGCGATCGCTTGGCCAATGCGACCGAGACCCAGAATGCCGATGGTTTGATTATCCGCCGAACGGGTGAGGGGGGCGTTGCCTTTGGCCTCCCACGCGCCGGACCGCACATAGGCATCGTCGCGCAACGCTTCGCGGTAGCAGGCGAGCATCAGCAAAACGGCTGTCGTGGCGACTTCGGCGTTCAGCACATTCGGTGTATGGGTGACGACGATGCCGCGTTTCACGGCTTCGGTTGTGTCGATCGCGTCGTAACCCACGCCGTAGCACGAGATGTGCTTGAGGTTAGGCAAGGACGCCATGACATCGGGTTTGATCCCGTCATGACCATTGGTGCAAACATGGGTGATTTTGTCGACGGGGTAGCCGCCATCCGCCAGTTTGTGGATAGTGAATTTATCCGCCATGCGCGCCATCATTTTATCTGTGGCACCCCCGATGAGCAAAAGATCAGGCATCTTGACCGACCTCCTGTCGCTGTTGGCCGAGACCTTGGATCGTCAGTTCCATGACATCGCCAACCTTCAAGTAAATTGGTTCAGGCTTGATCCCCATGCCAACACCCGGTGGCGTGCCCGTGGTGATCACATCGCCCGGATGCAGGGTCATCAAGCCGCTGAGGTGTTCGATAATTTCGGCCACGGTAAAGATCATCGTCGATGTGTTTCCGGTCTGCATCCGCTTGCCGTTCACGTCGAGCGACATGGCAAGGTTTTGCGGATCTGCAACCTCGTCACGGGTCACCAGCCATGGACCTGTCGGACCAAATGTGTCGCAGGATTTGCCCTTGGTCCATTGTCCTGTCAGTTGCGTCTGAAAGTGCCGCTCGCTGACGTCGTTGATCACGCAGTAGCCCGCGACATGGTCCAACGCGTTTTCTTTGCTGACGTATTTGGCGGTCTTGCCGATGACGACACCCAGCTCGACTTCCCAGTCGGTGTGGGTGGAACCGCGCGGCATGACCACGTCGTCATTTGGGCCTACTATGGCGGAGTTAGCTTTGAAGAACAGGATCGGATGCTCGGGGATTGCCGCACCGGTTTCGGCGGCGTGGTCAGAGTAATTCAGACCGATGCACAGGAACTTGCCGATGTTGCCAACACAGGCACCGATGCGGGGGGTACCGCTGACGGCGGGCAAGGTGCTGGAGTCAAGGCTGCGCAGTTTCTCCAGTGTCGCGTCGTCCAGCATATCGCCCGTGATGTCAGCCACATGGGCCGACAGGTCGCGTAAGGTATCACCGTCCATCAGGCCCGCTTTTTCTGCGCCCATGTCTCCGTAACGTACAAGTTTCATCGTCTTTTCCTTTTAGTGATTATCGCGCGGCATATACGTGCGGGCGAGGTCTTGATATTCGGTGGAACCGTCCAGCGTCATGCCCTCATCAAAGCGGCCGACCTTTTCGCGGAACAGCGCCTGCCATGGGGTCTGGCTTTCGGGGATCGCATAGCCGCCGTCGGCCACCAGCTTGCGCGCGCGATCTGCCAACTCTTCCAATGGGACAAGCATGTTGGCGGTGCATGTGTTTAAGTCGATGCGCACGCGGTCACCCGTCTGCAATAACGCCAGTCCGCCGCCATCGGCAGCCTCGGGCGAGGCGTTCAGGATCGAGGGTGAGCCAGAGGTGCCAGATTGCCGACCGTCACCGATACACGGCAAGGCTTCAACGCCTTTCTTGATCAAGTAGGCAGGCGGTCGCATGTTCACAACTTCCGCCCCGCCGGGGTAGCCCTTGGGTCCTGCGCCGCGCATGAACAACATGCATTGCGGGTCGATATTTTCAGCAGGGTCGTCTATGCGATGGTGGAAATCCTCAGGGCCTTCAAAGACGATCGCGCGGCCCTCAAACGCGTTAGGGTCATCTGGATTGGACAGATATGTCGCGCGGAACGCGGGGCTGATCACCGAGGTTTTCATCAAGGCGCTGTCGAACAGATTGCCCTTCATATTGATAAACCCTGCCTGCGTCTTAAGCGGATCGCTGACAGGTTTGATTACGAGGGTATTGGCGCTGCGCTTATCTTTGCAATTGTCGCCCATGGTTTGCCCGTTGGCGGTGATGGCATTCGGGTGCGGCAGCATATCGGCGGCCATCAGTTCACCGACCACGGCTGGTACGCCGCCCGCATGTTGGTAATCTTCACCAAGGTATTCGCCTGCAGGCTGAAGGTTGACCAGAAGCGGTACGTCGTGGCCAATGTTCTGCCAGTCGTCATTATCCAGCGGCACGCCAAGGTGACGCGCGATGCCGTTCAAATGGATTGGCGCATTGGTTGATCCGCCGATGGCCGAGTTGATCACGATGGCGTTTTCAAACGCGGCGCGGGTCATAATGTCCGAGGGGCGTATGTCCTCCCAGACCATTTCGACGATGCGCTTTCCGGTCTCATAACTGATCTGGCCACGCTCGCGGTAAGGCGCTGGTATCGCAGCCGAACCGGGCAATTGCATGCCCAAGGCTTCGGCCAAGGAGTTCATCGTCGTGGCGGTGCCCATTGTGTTGCAATAACCGACCGAGGGGGCAGAAGACGCCACAAGGTCCATGAAACCGTCGTTGTCGATTTCACCAGCGGCCAGCATTTCGCGGGCCTTCCAAACGACGGTGCCAGAGCCGGTGCGTTCGCCATTGAACCAGCCGTTCAGCATTGGGCCGACGCTTAGGGCAATCGCGGGAATGTTCACGGTGGCGGCGGCCATCAAGAGGGCAGGGGTGGTCTTGTCGCAGCCGATGTTCAGCACGACCCCGTCTAGCGGATAGCCGAACAGGGTTTC
>NZ_JAFMHR010000098.1:0-8702 GCF_017854415.1 Yoonia sp.
GTCTTCAAGGTTGGATACATCTTAGCACGCTGTCCAGTTTTGCCGGACCACTTCAGACTGCCCCATTCGGCACCAACCTGAACACACCATTTAGCCATAAATTGACGCGCTGAAATTCAAGAAATCCTCTTGCTTCAGACCCAGAAATTGGGAATTGACAGGAATTGAACAATTGTTCATTTTTGGCAAATGTTAAAGCAGCAGAAGTCTTTGCAGGACACCCGTGCCAATTTTGTTTGGGACATTCCCGCACGCTATAATATTGGCGTCGACATCTGCGATAAACATGCCGCTGCAACGCCTGATCGCACCGCGATTATTGATGTCGACGACGCTGGCCTAGCGACCGAAATCAGCTTTGGCGCGCTACGCGATCTGTCCAATCAACTGGCCAACGCGCTTGCAAGTACAGCCCAGGCTGGCGACCGGATCGCTGTCCTTTTGCCCCAATGCATCGAGACCGCAGCCGCCCATATCGCAGCCACGAAAATGGGCGCAATTTCTTTGCCGCTGTTCACCCTTTTCGGGCCCGAAGCCTTGCTGCACCGTCTGCGCGATTCAGGTGCAAGTGTGGTTGTCACCAACGCCCATGGCGCCGGTATTTTGACCGATCTTGCAGATGAACTTCCCGCTTTGAAACGCATCCTTTGTATCAATGGCGCGCAGCCAAACGCGGATTGTTTTCATGCGGCTTGCGCCGCGCAGCCTACCAAATTCACGCCTCTCGACACCGCCGCCGATGACCCGGCAATCCTGATCTACACCTCTGGCACCACAGGTCCGCCCAAGGGCGCATTGCTGCCCCATCGCGTGTTATTAGGCCATCTACCCGGCGTTGAAATGAGCCATGATTTCTTTCCCCAACAGGGCGATAAAATCTGGACCCCCGCCGATTGGGCTTGGATTGGCGGCCTGCTGGATGTGTTGATGCCAGCGCTACACCACGGCGTCCCGGTTGTGGCATGCCGTTTTCGCAAGTTTACGGCCAAAGCCGCCTTTGATTTGATCCGAACTCACGACATTCGCAATGCGTTTTTGCCGCCAACGGCGCTCAAACTGATGCGTCTCGACACGCCAGACACGCCTGTTCCCATGCGGTCGGTGGCGAGCGGTGGTGAAACCTTGGGCAAAGAACTGATCGCTTGGGGCCAGCAGGTCTTTGGCACGACAATCAACGAATTCTACGGGCAAACCGAATGCAACATGATCGTGTCCTCTTGCGCAGCACTTGAACCCGCTGAACCGGGTGTGATGGGCTTTGCCGTGCCCGGCCACTTAGTCGACGTCATAGACGAAGCCACCGCAACACCATGCGACATCAACCAAGAAGGCAGCATCGCAGTGCGTGCGCCCGATCCGGTAATGTTTCTGCGGTACTGGAATAACCCTGATGCGACCGCTGCAAAATTCATCCGTATCGGCGTGGACGATTGGCTGCTGACCGGCGACAAGGGCTGCAAAACACCCACAGGCCGCATTCAATTCATCGGGCGCGACGACGATATCATCAGCTCTGGCGGCTACCGTATCGGACCTGCCGAAATCGAAGACTGCCTGCTGACCCACCCCGCCGTGCAATTAGCCGGTGTCGTCGGCCAACCCGATCCGATCCGTGGGGCGATCGTGGCGGCTTACATCCAACTTGCGGAAGGTGTCGCAGGCTCTGACGCGCTCGCGAGTGAAATCGCGAACCACGTCAGATCAAGGTTGGCCGCCTACGAATTTCCCCGCGTGGTCCGTTTCATCGACGACATGCCAATGACAACCACTGGCAAAATCATCCGCGCTAACCTGCGGGCTCGCGCTGAACAAGAGGTTCCAAATGACTGACGATTGCGTCCTCTACCAAGCCGCCAATGGCGTCGCGACGATCACCCTGAACCGACCCGGGCAGCGCAATGCCATAAATCCCGCGGTCTGCGACGCCATGCGCGCGGCCTTTGATCAGGTCGAGGACGATCCCGAAGTGCGCGTCGCAATCCTGACAGGTGCTGGCGCGCTGTTTTGCGCGGGCATGGACCTTAAGGCTTTCTCGCAAGGTGCGGGCGACATCATTCTTTTCGGGCAATACGGCTTTGGTGGTTTCGTCAAAAGGCCGCGTAGCAAACCCGTCATCGCTGCCGTCGAAGGTGCCGCAATCGCGGGCGGGTTCGAGTTGATGCTGGCCTGCGAAATGGTCGTGGCAGGCGCTTCCGCGCAATTCGCCCTGCCAGAGGTCCGGATTGGATTAATCCCCGGTGCGGGCGGCGCCGTCCGCTTGCCGGTCAGCGTGCCACGTGTTCGCGCCAATGAAATCCTGCTGACTGGTAAGCCATTTGGCGCACAAGAAGCTGCCGATTGGGGCGTGATCAACCGTGTGGTTCCAGATGGCGAAGCGCTTAAATCTGCGCTGGAAATCGCGTCTAACATTGCCACAAACGCGCCGCTGGCTGTCAAACATACACTTGCGCTGGCCCAAGCAGCACATGCCGCTAACGATGCGGCCCACTGGCCAGAGAACGACATGATCATCACGCAAATCGCACAGACCGCTGACGCGGCCGAAGGTGCGCGGGCATTCATCGAAAAACGCCCCCCCGTTTGGCAAGGAAAGTAGCTAAGGGGCTGGGCGACGGGAGCATTCACCGCTTCTTAACCAATGCCGTGCTAACTTTTCTGCAGGGCCAAACAATTGTGGCTGGAACACACCAATTGTTGGCTCTAGGACACAAACAATTACAAGTGGTATGCGTTTTCTAAGTATTCTCGGTCCTGAAGCGACCTTTCTTCTTTCTGCTGCCTGCATCGGCTTTGTCTTGAAATCGGTGATGTAGGCTGTAAACGGCATGCTTGTGCCCGCGCAGGGTTTGAACCTTGCGCCAAAGCGCCTACCTTTGATCGTGATACTGCGACAAAGGATGACCGCAATGCTCCGACTTGCTGCCGCAACTGCCTTTATGACAACGCTCAGCTTGCCTGCCGCTGCGGCATGCGTAGGAGACAGCTATTTCGATCTGATGACCGAAGCGCAGAAAGCACAGCTTTCCGCCAGCATCGCGGATATGCCTTACGCAGAGGGGCTGACTTGGGCAGCGGTCAAAGGTGGTGACACGCTTACCATCGTCGGGACGATGCACATCTATGACCCTCGGCTTGAGGTGATCCGCGATAAAGTTGCTGACGCGGTACAAAACTCTGACCTCGTCATGCTCGAAGCGACCCCCGAAGAAGAAGCAAAGCTGCAAGAATTAATTGCCACCGACCCCGGACGTTTGTTCATCGTCGACGGGCCAACCCTGCCCGAACGCTTGGACGTTGAAACATGGCAATTGGTGGCAGATGCCGCGACACAGCGCGGTATTCCATCATTTATGGCCGCCAAAATGCAGCCTTGGTATCTGTCCCTGACCCTCGCCATTCCGGCCTGTGCCATCCAAGAAATGTTGTCTGGCGTCAGCGGGTTGGACAAAATGATCATCCAAGATGCACAAGCTGCGAATGTACCGTTGCAAGCGGTCGAACCTTTCACGACGCTTTTTGATCTGTTCAAGGGCCAGACCATTGAAGAACAAATCGACATGCTGCGCGTCAACATGCTCGCCCCTGATCTGCAACAGCAGATGTTTGTTTCCATGCTTGATCTCTATTTTGCCGAGGACGTGGGCCGGTTGTGGGACATGTCGCGCATAGCGATTGCGGAAATGCCTGAACTTGACCCCACAGAAAGCATGGCGATGTTTGAAGACATGCAAGACGCGCTGCTGGATAGCCGAAACCGCAACTGGATTCCCGTGATCACTGACGCGACCCAAACCCATGATGATATTGTTGTAGCAGTAGGTGCAGCGCATTTGATTGGCGATCAGGGCATCCTGCAATTACTCGAAAACGAAGGCTGGACGATCACCCGCATCCCTTAAGCGTCGCCAAAATCTTTCAAACCTTTGCGACCCGTTGCAGTCAATTCGTAAATCCCGCGCTCTACCCGCGTGAACCAGCCATAGTGATCTGCCGCCATAATTGCGGTCGCTTGGGGAACTTCGGCCCACGCTTTGACTTGCGCGCCTTTGGATGGTCCATGCACGGCTAAAAACCGCGCGCATTTCAACGCATCTTGACGGTAGCCCGTAATGATACCGTGCCGTGTCGCACCCCCCGCATTGGGATCACCATCCAACCGATCAAATGCACGCAACAACCGCGTCTTTTTCTTTTTTGAGACACGCGCGGCATAAGGTCCGGGATCAGCCAGAACATCAATATGACCATCACGCAAACGGACTGTCATCACACCAAGCCCCGCGCGGCGGGCAAGTTTCACATTCGCCTTCAATGCCTTAGCCTTTCCGCCAGAAGGGATCGCCAAATAGACGTTGTCGGTGATGGCAAGCCGTTCAATCCCTTGATGAAACAGCGCTAGCGAGAACCCCAACTTTAGCTCGACCACCACCAGATCATCATCGCGGCGACCAACCACATCTGCCGCCCCCACTTCGCCTTTGACGGCGTAGCCTTGGCGTTGCAAATAGGCCTTGATCGCGGGGTACAGATCGGCTTCGCGTGGCATCGGTTTTTCATCTCCTGACAGATAGCCAAATCGAATTCACGAACAGGCGCAACCTGAATGGGGTGACAGTACTGACAGGCGCTCTTATATACACCACAAACATAGACCCCATGATAGGTGACCCGCATGACAACGCTCGTATTTGGCCATAAATCCCCCGACACTGACAGCACAGGATCGCCGCTGATTTGGGAGTGGTTCCTGAGCCACACCGGCATGGACGCCAAAGCGGCGCTGCTTGGCACCCCCAACACCGAAGCGGCATTTGTTGCCAAACGTTGGAAGTTTGACCTTCCTGACATCATCGAAGACGTCGAAGATGATCAGTCGTGTGTGATCGTCGACACCAACAACCCTGCCGAACTGCCTGCGAACATCAACAACGCGGACGTGCTAGCAATCATCGACCACCACAAACTGGCTGGCGGGCTAGAGACAAAGAACCCGATCAACATCACGATTCGGCCCTTGGCCTGCACTGCCACGATCATGCATCAAATGATGGGCGAACATGCGGACCATATGCCCGAAGGCATCAAGGGCTTGATGCTATCTTGCATTCTGTCCGACACGCTGGCTTTCCGGTCGCCAACGACCACCGCAATGGACAAGGATCTGGGCGAGGCGTTGGCCAAAGACCTCGGGATCAAGATCGCGGATTACGCGGACGAAATGTTTGCGGCAAAATCCGACATCTCTGCGTTTTCTGACGCTGAATTACTGCGCATGGATAGCAAAGAGTACAGCGTAGAGGGCAAGAAATTCCGCGTCTCGGTTTTGGAAACAACATCCCCAAAGGTCGTTCTGGACCGTAAATCATCGCTGATGGACACAATGCCAATCGTTGCAAACGAAGATGGCGTCGATCAAGTGCTGCTGTTCGTCGTGGACATTATCAAAGAGGAAGCGACGATGCTGATCCCCAATGATTTCACCAAGACAGTGGCTGAAAAGTCGTTCGATGCAAAAGTCGAAGGCGATAGCGTCGTGCTTCCTGGTGTAATGAGCCGCAAAAAGCAGATCATTCCCGCGCTCAAAGTCTAAATTAACTATCTCATCAAAGGCGGCTCGCATGACCCAGATTATCGAACAATTCGCAGAAATCTCGGGGCAATATGACGCCGCGTTTGTGGACCTATGGGGCTGCATGCACAACGGCGTGGCGGCCATGCCCGCCGCGGTTGCTGCAATGCAGAAATACCGCGCTGCGGGGGGCATCGTGGTGCTTGTCACCAATTCTCCCCGCCCGTGGGATTCGGTCGCGCGCCAGATCAACGGCTTTGGCATCCCTGACGATGCATGGGACGCGATCGCGACATCCGGCGACAGCGCGCGCGCGGCGATGTACCGTGGAATTGTTGGCGAAAAGATCTGGTTTATGGGCGAAAGCCCCCGTGACGATGACTTTTTCAAGCCGCTGAGTATTATTGAAGACCCCGTTAATATTCAAAAGGTCCCGTTGGATCAGGCAGAAGGCATCGTTTGCTGTGGCCCCAGCGATCCACTTGCGGACGTAGACGTGAACCGGCCCGAGTTCCTTTATGCAAAGCAAAAGGGCCTGAAACTACTTTGTGCAAACCCCGATATTATCGTGGATCGCGGCGAAGTTCGCGAATGGTGCGCGGGTGCGCTGGCTGCACTTTATACGGAAATGGGTGGCGAAAGCCTCTATTTCGGCAAACCACATCCACCGATTTATGACCTCGCGCGCCGCAGGCTCGCTGCACTGGCCAATTCTCCATCTGATCCACGCATCATCGCAATCGGTGATGGCATCGGAACAGATGTCTTGGGCGGCGTCCAAGAAGACCTAGATGTGCTGTTCATCTCTGGCGGGCTTGCTGCGTCAGAAACCAAAACCGTCCGGCAGCCTGATCCAGACGCGCTTGCCGCCTATCTGCAAGGCGAACAAATGAGCGCGACCTACACAATCGGGCACCTTCGGTAGAAGAATCGCTTGATCTTTCTGCGTTTGCAAAGTAATAAAATTACAAATTAGATACATACCTAGTTTTTTTATTACCTGACGGAGACTGAAATGTTGGACAATGCACCCCGCGGAACGATCTGCATCGAAGATATCGAAATCGGTATGGTTCGGTCGATCAGTAAGGTGATCACTGACCGCGACATCGAAATGTTCGCCGAAGTTTCCACTGACCGGAACCCTGTGCATCTGGACGAGGACTATGCCCAAGAAACGATTTTTGGTGGACGCATCGCGCACGGCATGCTGACCGCTGGTTTGGTCAGCGCCGTTATTGGCGAACAACTGCCCGGACATGGCACAGTTTACCTTGGGCAAAGCTTGAAGTTTTTGGCCCCTGTGCGCCCCGGTGATCTGGTGCTGGCAGAGGTCGAAGTCACTGACATCGACCATTCCAGACGCCGCGTGACGATGAACACCCGCTGCATTGTGAACAACAAAAAAGTGTTGGTCGGCGACGCAACTGTTTTGGCGCCATCGCGTAAATTCGACTAAGCGCTGCGGCGTACTTGCACGCCCTAGCGGCGTCCGGTACGCAAAGCCATGCGCATTATACGTGACACCGTTTTCATTGATCCATCCGACCGCGGCGCTGCTGCGGCTATTGGCAATTTCGACGGCGTACATATCGGCCACCGCGCGGTTATCGATCTGACGCGCAAGGCCGCAAGAGCCGCGAACGCACCCTTGGGGATCATGACGTTCGAACCGCACCCGCGCAGCTATTTTTCCCGCGAAGACAGCCCCTTTCGTTTGATGAGCGCCGAAGCAAAGGCCAATCGTTTGGCAAAGCTTGGTGTCGAAAAGCTGTACGAAGTGCCTTTCAACGATGCACTGGCCAGCCTGACGCCCCGCGAATTTGCGCAAACGATTATCGCAGATCAGCTAGGCCTGAAACACGTGGTTGTCGGCGCTGATTTTTGCTTTGGCAAAGGCCGCGCTGGGACTGTCGCAGATTTGGAAGACTTCGGCGCCGAAATGGGCTTTGGGGTGACCATCGCCCCAATCGTTTCCATCGACACGGCCAACGTATCATCCACCGCGATCCGCCAAGCATTGACCGACGGCAAACCGCGCGACGCCGCCGCGATGCTGGGCCACTGGCACCGGATCGAAGGCGAGGTCATTCGCGGCAAACAACGCGGTCGCGAATTGGGCTATCCTACTGCCAATATGTCGATCAATGGCTTGCACCCGCCAAAATTCGGGGTCTATGCGGTGAAAGTCGATGTTCTCGATGGGCCTCACAAAGGCACTTATAACGGTGCAGCCTCGATCGGCGTGCGGCCGATGTTTGGGGAAAACGTGCCCAATTGCGAAACGTTTATCTTTGATTTCAAAGGTGATCTGTACGGAACAACCCTATCGGTGGCCTTGGTCGATTACCTGCGGCCAGAGCTGAAATTCGATGGGCTGGACGCGCTGATCGCCCATATGGACGCCGATTGTGCCAAAGCCCGCGAGATTTTAGCCGATGTGCGCTGACATCCCGCGCGACGGATTGGCGAACCGGTTTTGGGAAACCAAACCGATGGCCAAACTGAACCCGAAGGAATGGGAAGCACTGTGCGACGGCTGTGGCAAATGCTGCCTGAACAAGCTGGAAGATGAAGAAGGCACAGTCGCATTGACCCGCGTCGCCTGCCGCCTGCTGGACAACACCACATGCCTGTGCGGAAACTATGCAAAGCGGCACCAATTTGTCCCCGAATGCATCGTGCTGAACCCCAAAACAATTGCTGACAATTTGTATTGGCTGCCGCTCACCTGCGGATACCGCTTGGTGTTTGAGGGTCGCCCGCTTTATGACTGGCACCCTTTAATCTCGGGTGATCCAAACTCGGTCCACGAGGCCGGCGTATCAATGCAGGGTCAAACAATTTCCGAAGTCACTGTCGATGAAGACGACTGGGAAGACTACATCATCGAGGAGCCATACTAGATGTTTTTCGCCTCTGACAACGCAGGGCCCGCGCATCCAAAAGTGATGGATGCCTTGATCGCCGCCAACCAAGGATACGCCTCTGGCTATGGCGCAGACCCGATCATGGACGAAGTCCGCGCCCAAGTCCGCGACGTGTTTGAAGCCCCAGATGCAGCCGTCTATCTGATCATCAACGGCACGGCTGCGAACGCAGTTTTGCTGGGCACCATGTCCCAACCTTGGCA
>NZ_JAFMHR010000098.1:8928-11725 GCF_017854415.1 Yoonia sp.
GACGAGATCAAAGAACTGACTGCGACGGCGCAGGAATTCGGGATGAAAACCCACCTTGATGGCGCACGCTTTGCTAATGCAATGGTTGCCCTTGATTGCACAGCGGCTGAAATGACGTGGAAATCTGGCGTTGATACCGTCAGCTTTGGCGGCACAAAAAATGGTGCTTTGGGTGTCGAGGCTTGCGTGATCTTCGATCCCGATATCGCGTGGGAATTCGAGCTGCGACGCAAACGCGGTGGGCACCTTTTGTCAAAGCATCGCTATCTATCAGCACAGATGCAGGCCTATCTGACAGACGGTCTATGGCTGGAAATGGCGCGCGCGGCGAATGCAAGTTGCGTGCAATTGGCCGACGGCATGCGCGGGCATAATGCAGTTGAGATACTGTATGAACCGCAAGCAAATATCATCTTTTTCAACATGCCACGGCGCGAACACAAGCGGATGCTTGACGGTGGTGCCGTTTACTATGTGATGAGCGGTGATCCAGAAGTTGGCGACCCAGAAGAAATGCTCATGGGTCGCCTTGTGACCGATTGGTCAATGACCAAGGACGGCGTGAACCAGTTCCTCGATCTTTTGCGCGCTTAAAGTTTGCCACCAAGACAAGCGTCTAAATCATCGATCCGGTCTTCGCCCCAGAACCGCTGGTCGGTATCGGTAATAAAGAACGGCGCACCAAATGCACCGGCAAGTACTGCATCTTCGAGGTTCTTGGCAAAAGTGTCGGCGCTGGTCAGCATATCGGCATCTGCCAACGCCGGATCAAATCCGCATTTCTCTAGGCAATCGCGCACAACATCATCTTGGCTGATGTCGCGTTCTTCGGCCCAGCAAGCAGCGCCAAAGGCTTTGACCAATGCGCCCACATCGGCACCGGTATTCTGGGCGGCAATGATCGCATAGGCTGACGGTGCACCGTTCGTTGGCCAGAACATCGGCTTGAGGTTCAAAGGCTCTTTCGTAACCTTGGCGCGGCGCGCCATATCTTGCAGGCGGTATTCTTGGCGGTTCGGGTGACGATCTTTGGGTGGCGTGCCGCCAGTGCGTGAAAACAGCCCCATGATATCAACCGGCTTATAGGTGATCGTCGCGCCGTGTTTTTTCGCGATTTCCGCAGGCCGTGTACCGCTGAGATAGGTGAAGGGGGAAATCGTTGCAAAGTAATAGTCGATATGTGCCATTTTGCGGCTCCTTGGGGTGCTGAATTCTTTGCGAGACGGTAAGCTTGTGTTACGCGGTGTCAACGCCACGAATCTGTTACATTGCTGTAACGATCCCTTCTGCCAAAGGACCGACCCTCATGCCTACAATGATCGAACCAAAGCTGATTTCCGGAAACGCAAACCAGCCACTGGCAAACGCGATTGCACGCCGCATGTCGATGCACCGCGGGATGGATGTGGGCCTGATCGATGCACGGGTAGAGCGGTTCAATGATGGTGAGGTTTTCGTCGAAGTCTACGAAAACGTCCGCGGCGAGGATATGTTCATCGTTCAGCCGACGTCGAACCCCGCCAACGACAATTTGATGGAACTATTGATCATCGCCGACGCGCTGCGCAGATCGTCAGCCGCCCGGATCACCGCAGTGATCCCCTATTTCGGCTATGCCCGACAGGATCGCCGATCCAAGGCGCGCACCCCGATCACGGCCAAGTTGGTGGCTAATATGATCGTCGAAGCAGGCATCGAACGCGTTTTAACCCTGGATTTGCATGCAACGCAGATTCAGGGTTTTTTCGATATTCCGGTCGACAACCTTTATGCGTCGCCCATCTATGCGCTGGATGCGATGCATAATTTCCGCGACAAAATGGATGATATCATGGTTGTGTCGCCCGACGTTGGCGGTGTGGCGCGCGCGCGCGATCTGGCACAACGCATTGGCGCGCCCCTATCGATCGTCGATAAACGGCGCGGCAAACCCGGCGAAGTCGCCGAAATGACTGTCATTGGGGACGTGAAAGACAAGGTCTGCGTGATCGTTGACGATATTGTTGATACCGCTGGTACGCTTTGCAAGGCGGCTGAAGTGTTGATGGAGAATGGCGCAAAAGAGGTCCATTCCTACATCACTCATGGCGTCCTGTCCGGCCCTGCGGTCGAACGTGTTTCGAAATCTGTTATGAAAAGCCTTGTGATCACTGACACAATCCAACCCACGGACGCTGTAAAGAACTGCCCAAATATCCGCATCGTGCCAACCGCGCCAATGTTCGCGCAAGCGATCTTGAACACTTGGAACGGAACGTCGGTGTCGTCGTTGTTTGATCACAAGACACTGGGTCCGATCTATGAGGGGCTTTACGCCTCCAAATAGCCGCTAGTAAAGTTCCCATGCGTCATCGTGTGGCAGTTCGCCAATCGCCGTCCATGCGACCCTAATACGCGCGACTTTCGTGTCGTTCCATGTCCGAAAAACGATATTGAAACCTGCCGCAGTGATCGCTTCGGCCTGAACATCTGCGCGATTGTTGGTGTTGTTTGAAATATCCCACATGGAAATGGACACCTGCACATGCGGTGGAGTCATGAAGGATGTTGCGAACGTCACGGCAGCCAAAGAATTGCGCGGTCCATCGCCACGCCACATCTGACCATCATCCTCAAAATCCGAGAACATAACCACTTCACCGTGGTCAATACCGACAACTCCACTGTTTAACTTACGCATTCAGAAATCCGACTTTCTACCGCCACCCTCTATCTATTGCCGTTCAAAATCAGCCGGCGCTAAGATTTGGTTAATAATTAACTGATAGCTAATCCTTAATATTTTGGAAACGCTAGG
>NZ_JAFMHR010000007.1 GCF_017854415.1 Yoonia sp.
CTCCCGTTTTTGGGAACAGACAATAGCAGCAGTTTTTACGAGGGACACCCTCAAAGTGAAGCACCTATACTAAAGCGTAAAAAATCGCCGACTATTCTGCCGCAACAGAGCGCGGATCAACCAATGTAACGATATCTGCCATGATCTTATTCAATTCGAAATCCTTCGGCGTGTAGACTTTCGCTACACCCATGGCGCGCAATTCACGCGCGTCGTCTTCGGGAATAATACCGCCTGCAATCACCGGAATATGGGTGATACCAGCGGTATTCAAACGCGCCATGACATCGCGCACGAGTGGAATATGCGAGCCGGACAGAATGGACAGGCCAATAACATGCACATCGCCATTCTGGGCCGCACTCACGATTTCTTCGGGGGTTAGCCGAATACCTTCGTAGTCAATATCCATTCCGCAATCACGCGCACGGGTTGCGATTTGCTCTGCCCCGTTGGAATGGCCATCCAACCCCGGCTTTCCGACAAGGAACTTGAGGCGACGACCCAAGGCTGCACTGACCAGATCGACCTGTTCGCGCAACTCCTCTAGCCCTTCGGTCCGGTTTGACTGATTGCTGCTGACGCCAGTTGGCGCGCGGTATTGCCCGAAAACACTGCGGATCACGTCCGACCATTCGCCTGTTGTGACACCTGCGCGCGCACATAGAATTGATGGCGGCATAACGTTGCTGCCGTCTTTTGCGGCTGCACGCAGGGCACCAAGTGCTGCTTGAACGGCATTGTCATCGCGTGCCGATTTCCATTTGGATAAACGGTTCAGCTGATCGGCTTCGGCTTGCGGATCGGCAATCATGATTGCGTCGTCGCCAGCTGTCAGCGGTGAAGGTTCGCCCGCTTGCCACTTGTTCACGCCAACAACGATTGTGTCACCGCGTTCAATACCGCCGATGCGCGCTGCGTTACTTTCGACAAGACGGGATTTCATATAAGCAATCGCGCCTACTGCGCCACCCATGCCGTCGATCTGCGCCAATTCAGCACGCGCCCCTTCTTTGAGTTCATTTACTTTGCGGTCAATTGCGGGGTTTCCGTCGAATAGATCGTCAAATTCCAAAAGGTCTGTTTCATAAGCCAGAATTTGTTGCATCCGCAGTGACCATTGCTGGTCCCAAGGGCGGGGCAACCCCAATGCTTCGTTCCATGCAGGCAATTGCACTGCGCGCGCACGGGCATTTTTCGAAAGCGTCACAGCAAGCGTTTCCAGCAGAATACGGTAGACGTTATTTTCGGGTTGCTGTTCGGTCAATCCAAGCGAATTAACCTGTACGCCATACCGGAAGCGGCGATATTTCGCGTCTTCGACATTATAGCGTGTTGCGCAAATCTCGTCCCAAAGCTCTACGAATGCGCGCATTTTGCACAACTCAGTCACGAACCGAATTCCGGCATTTACGAAAAACGAAATGCGACCCACCATCGCGGGGAAATGTTCGGCGGGTACTTTGCCTTTCAGATCGTCTAGAACGGCGGTGGCGGTGGCCAATGCAAAGGCGAGTTCTTCCTCGGGTGTCGCTCCGGCTTCTTGCAAGTGATAGGAACACACGTTCATCGGGTTCCATTTGGGCAGGTGTTCACGGGTGTAGGCGGCGACGTCCGTGATCATGCGAAGCGATGGTTCTGGCGGGCAGATGTAAGTGCCGCGCGACAGGTATTCCTTGATGATGTCGTTTTGCACGGTGCCTTGCAGTGCGCTGATGTCGGCACCTTGTTCTTCGGCCACGGCGATATAAAGCGACAGCAACCAAGGGGCGGTCGCGTTGATCGTCATAGACGTGTTCATCTGATCGAGCGGAATATCGTCAAACAAGGCGCGCATATCGCCCAAGTGGTTAACAGGCACACCAACTTTGCCGACCTCGCCTTTCGCCAAGATATGATCGCTGTCATATCCCGTTTGCGTTGGCAGATCGAAGGCAACCGAGAGTCCGGTTTGGCCCTTGGCAAGGTTGCCGCGATACAGCGCATTCGATGCTTTCGCGGTAGAGTGACCTGCATATGTCCGAAACAGCCAAGGGCGATCTTTCTGCGGTTGCGACATACGGGGTACTCCTGAATCAATTTGGGTAATTTAATTACTCATGGAGGTGTTTATCGGACATTTTGTGGCGCTGTCAATTCGCTGCGTTGCGGCATGACGGGATTTACCTTCCCCGCGTTCCCTGTCACGTTCATGAGATGACGCAAACTGTCTCTATGCCCGTCTGGGTTTTTGTTTTGATTCTCCTGTTTGCAGGGGTCACTTTTGCGTCCCACTTCTTATTCCCGTCTGTGCGGTGGTTTTTCCGTAAACGTGCAGAGCGGGTGATTGCAAAGGTCAACAAGCGGCTGCAGCGCCCGATTGAACCGTTCAAGTTGGCATTGCGTTATGACATGATCCAACGCCTGCTTTATGACCCGCAAGTCACGCAGGCGATTGTTGAACATGCCCGCAGCGAGAAGATCCCCGAGAACGTAGCGTTCGAGCAGGCGCGTCGCTATGCTCGCGAAATTGTCCCATCGTTTTCGGCAACTGCTTACTTCGGTGTTGGTATCCGGTTGGCGCGCTGGCTTTCAAAGTCGCTCTACCGGATCAAGCTGGGCACATTTGACCGCAAGCGCCTTGAGAAAATCGATCCAGATGCCGCCGTAATCTTTGTTATCAACCACCGCAGTAACATGGACTACGTGTTGGTAACGTATCTGGCGGCCAACGCTGGTGCGCTGTCTTATGCAGTCGGGGAATGGGCGCGGGTCTGGCCGTTGTCGGCGGTTATTCGTGCGATGGGTGCCTATTTCATCCGGCGCAGATCGCGTGGCGCGCTGTATCGCAAGGTGCTTGCGCGTTATGTGCAGATGGCCACACGTGGCGGCGTGAGCCAAGCTGTGTTCCCCGAAGGCGGGCTAAGTCTAAACGGTTTGCTTGCCCCGCCCCGTATGGGTTTGCTGAATTATATTGTCGAAGACTTTGACCCTGCCGCACGCGAAGTGATCTTTGTGCCGGTCGCGATTAACTATGACCGCGTGCTTGAGGATACGATCCTGATCAAAGCCGATCAATCAGGAACGCGCCGTTTCAAGCCGTCGATGTTTGCTGTTTTCAGACGCGTGGGACGCCACATCATTTTGCGCATGACGCGGCGTTTCCGCGGATTTGGCGTGGCATCTGTTAGCTTTGGAGAGCCGCTTGAACTGTCGAAGTACCATGTTGAAGGTGACAGCGACCTGACGCATGCAATCGCGAATGAACTGATGCAGCGTATCGCCAACGTGACCCCTGTTCTGGCGGTTCCGTTAGTGTCCCGACACATTCTAAACAGTGAGCCAATCCTGATTCCAGATCTGGAAGCGGCTGTGACACGGTCGCTAGCATCGTTGAATGAGCGCCGTGTGCCCTGCCCGCGCCGAAAGTCAGGGGAGGTCGTGAAAGATGCGATGAGCCGTTTGACGGCCCGTGGTCTTGTCGTGGAATCAGATGCAGGCGTCAGTGTCACCGACCAAGGGCGGGCTGTCTTGACCTTCTATGCGAACTCGATAGCGCATCATTTTGATGCAGTTGCAGCAAAAACGGACGAAATTGCTGCGGTTGCAGGGTAATTAAATTACAAAACTGGACCATAATGGGTTGCAAAGTTACTTTGCGATCTTGTATCCATTTGCCAACGGCATCGATTCTGCGGTGCGGCGAAATTTGAAAACTGAGTGATGGAGACCGAGATGGCCCTTGACCAATCTGCCCACGGGGCAACTTATGCAGCGCCCGAAAAAGATCTTTATGACATGGGCGAAATGCCTCCGTTAGGTTACGTTCCCGGTCAGATGCACGCATGGACGATCCGCCGTGAACGCCACGGAGAGCCTGATAAGGCCTTCCAGTTGGAAGTTGTCGATTGTCCCAAGCCCGATAGCAACGAAGTCTTGGTGTTGGTTATGGCCGCTGGTGTGAATTACAATGGTGTCTGGGCAGGCCTCGGCGTGCCGATCAGTCCTTTTGACGTACACAAGGCAGATTTTCACATTGCAGGTTCTGATGCCGCTGGCATCGTTTGGGCCGTTGGTGACAAGGTCAAGCGTTGGAAGGTCGGCGATGAAGTCGTGATCCATTGCAATCAGGACGACGGCGACGACGAGGAATGCAATGGTGGCGATCCGATGTTTTCTGAAAGCCAGCGGATTTGGGGGTATGAAACACCCGACGGATCATTTGCGCAGTTTACATGCGTGCAGTCCCAGCAATTGATGCCGCGCCCACAGCACCTCACATGGGAAGAAAGTGCTTGCTACACGCTGACACTTGCGACTGCATATCGGATGTTGTTCGGTCACGAACCGCATGACCTCAAGCCCGGTCAGAACGTGCTGGTATGGGGCGCATCTGGCGGTCTGGGCTCTTATGCGATCCAGTTGATCAATACCGCTGGTGCCAACGCAATCGGTGTCATCAGCGACGAAAGCAAGCGCGAGTTTGTTATGTCGTTGGGTGCCAAGGGCGTCATCAACCGCAATGATTTTAGCTGCTGGGGCCAATTGCCTACCGTGAACACCCCCGAATATGATATTTGGCTGAAAGAGGCGCGCAAGTTCGGCAAAGCGATTTGGGCGATCACAGGTAAAGGCGTTAACGTAGACATGGTCTTTGAACACCCCGGCGAGGCGACATTTCCTGTGTCATCTTTGGTCTGTAAAAAGGGTGGCATGGTCGTGATTTGTGCGGGCACCACAGGCTTTAACTGCACTTTCGACGTGCGGTATATGTGGATGCATCAAAAGCGCCTGCAAGGCAGCCATTTTGCCCATCTCAAGCAGGCCAGTGCCGCCAACAATTTGATGCGCGAGCAACGCCTCGATCCGTGCATGTCCGAATGCTTTGACTGGGCGGATATTCCCAAGGCGCACACGAAAATGCGACGCAATGAGCATAAGCCCGGCAATATGGCGGTACTCGTGCAAGCGCCAGTGATGGGTTTGCGTACTTTCGAGGATACCTTGGAAGCGTCGCAAAACCGCTAAGGCATTTTTATTCCTAAGCTGGGCGCGGTCAGAAAAGGCTGCGCCCTTTTTTATGCACCTTCGGTCTTTGCCTTCAATTGTTAATGGATAATTAATGTTTCCCAGCGACGGTCACGCATGGGCAACGACTGGATCATCGAGGTTCTGGCTGACTTACAGTCATTTGCCGATCACAATGACATGCCGCTGTTATGCGCGCAGTTAGATGAAGCTATGCTTATCGCTACGGTCGAAGTTGCCACGCGGCGACATCATCCCGCGCAATGGTCAGGTGATGACAGTGCGCCTTCGGATGCAATTGGCAAAGACTAGACGCCAATAGCGCTGGCAGCACTTGGTTGGTCCAGATACAGTCACCGCATGAACGCACCCACCATTACATTTTCGGAAGATCAAGCAGAGGCTTGGGATAATATCGCAGCTGTCTTGCGCCAGTCCGGCATTGATTTAGACGATAGTCTGCTGCAGCCGCCGCAATCGGATAGCCCATCTGTTCTGGCCGTAATCGGCAAGGCGGGGTCGGGCAAAACGATGTTGCTGGCCAAGCTTTATCGCGCGTTGGAAGACGCAGGCGTCGATATTATCTCTGGCGACTGGGAAGGGCGTAAACGCAAGGATCGCCGCACCTTGGCTATTCTGGCGCCTACCAATAAAGCGGCTAGCGTCCTGCGCAATCACGGTGTCCCCGCGACCACGATCCACCGCATTCTGTACACGCCCGTCTATGATCCCGAATATGAAAAGGTCGCGGAATGGCTGGCGGGGCAGGGTGAAAAGCCCGACATTGAAGGGCTGACAGAGATTGCACTTGATCGCGCCTTTGCGTCTTATCAAATCAACAAATCGATCCCTGCAGCACTTGCCGCGGCCGGATTGCGCGGCAGCGATTTTATTACAGGTTGGAAGCGCCGCGAAGAGGGGCTGGACATCGGGTTTGTCGATGAAAGCTCGATGTTGGACGCAAAGCAGTTTGAGGACCTTCAAGAGATTTTCCCGACACTCCTTCTGTTTGGTGATCCCGCGCAGTTGCCGCCAGTGCAATCGAGTGGTGGCATGGTGTTTGAGACTTTGCCAGCCCCGCGTGTTCTGACACTTAGCCGTATTCATCGCCAAGATGCAGGCAACCCGATCCTTGACCTGGCCCATGCGCTTGCCGACCCCCAGCTTGATTTTCACGCGTTTGAACGGATGGTTGAAGAAGCCTCCCAAACTGATGAACGTGTCGTGATGGCCCAGAGGGTCGAGGCGGATTTGATGGCGCGTTCGCCTTGTTTGGTATGGCGCAATGCAACACGTATTCGTTTAATTCATGCGTTTCGGGCCGCTTTTGACGCGCCCGCCGACGAGTTGTTGGCAGGCGAGCCATTGGTCTGTGACGGGATTGAATTGCCGCTGAAACACCGTAAAAAGCGCCTTGATCTAGAGGCGCGCGGCCTGATCAAAGGCGCGCAAGTCATCTATTTGGGACCTGGCCGCAAACCGGGATTTTCGCGTCTACACGTGATGGGCGCAGAAGATCCGCAGGTCAGTGCTGCCTCGATTGTGAAAATCGAACAAGAAGGCGATGCTGAACCGTTCATTCCGTTTGCCGCCCGTATGGGGGCTACGTTTTTGCATGGTGCGGCGGTCACGATCCACAAAGCCCAAGGGTCGCAATGGGACACGGTACAAGTCTTTGCTCCCGACATTTATGCCGCCTCGCGGATGGGTCGGATCGAGGCAGGGCAGCCGCTTTGGAAGCGCTTGGCCTATGTGGCGATTACCCGGGCCGAGACCCAATTGCGCTGGGTCGTAAGAAACCGTCTTGGGCGGCCGCAGGGGATATTGCGGGTCGATGACCTAGAAGTCCCCGCCGTCCCCCTTGAACTGAGGAGCGAAGAGATATGAAATCAATCATCATCACAGGTGCCAGCAGTGGTATCGGCCGCGAAACGGCAGAGTATTTTTTGGCGCACGGCTGGCGGGTTGGTTTGATTGCCCGTCGTGCCGATGCGCTGGCAGAGGTGGTTCACGAGAATGCCGTTCATCTGCCTTGTGACGTGACAGACGAGGCGGCGGTCGACGCAGCTTTTGCAGCTTTCGGGCATTTGGATGTGCTGTTTAATAACGCGGGGATGTTTGGCCCGCAGACCACGATCGATCAGATATCGCTCGAGGATTGGAAACAGGTTATCGACGTGAACCTGACTGGCATGTTCTTGTGTGCCCGCGCAGCCTTTCGGCAGATGCGCAACCAAACGCCGCAAGGTGGACGCATCATTAATAACGGGTCAATTTCGGCTTATACGCCGCGCGAAGGCTCGATCTGTTATACGACCACGAAACACGGCGTGAGCGGTCTGACCAAGACGCTATCGCTGGACGGTCGTGCATTTGATATCGCTTGCGGGCAAATTGACATCGGCAATGCGCGGACTGATTTGGTGTTGAACCTTGAAAAGACGCGTGCCGCACAAGGGCTTGAGCCGCTGCCAAGTATGGCCGTTCTAGACGTCGCGCGGTCAGTTTTTCACATGGCAACATTGCCGCCAGAAGCGAATGTGCAATCGATGATGGTGATGGCCACCAAGATGCCGCATATCGGGCGCGGCTAGCGGCGCAACACTGTAAAGATCGCCGATGCGCCCCAGCCGGCCGCAATCGCAATCGAAAGCGACATCAGGCCATAAAGAAACGCATTTTCATGGGCGAGGTTATAAAGCCACCGCTCAAGACCCACCTTTTTGACGGGAATTGTCGTTGTATACAAATCAACGATCTCACCGCCACGGGTGAGGTAAATCTCGGCCTTGTAGTCACCTTCGGTCAAGTTGGCGGGCAACGGGATCAGAGTGCGGAACAAGGATTCCTCTTGGACCAATACGCCTGTGGGCAATGTCTGGTACAAGCCTTGGTTGGCGCGGATGCGGATTAGGGCCTCTGTAAAGGTTTCGGCGCTGTCAACGGTCGCCCCGACAGAACGGATCGCACGTTGCGTGCTAATGCGTGTGTTCAAATCTTCGGTAAAGGTCAGAATCTCGGTCAACGGGCGGTTGGTGGCGACAGCGTAAAATGTTGGTGCCACATCGACGTCAACCGATTCAGTATTGACCCAAATCCCCAAACGCCGATCTTTCTTGCGCACGGTGACCGGCATATCGGGACCAGCAACAGTAACAATCACACCAAGGTCGCTATCGGTGCGAATGGGCGCGTCCCTTTTGATCGCGCCGAAAATCAGAATTTCGGAACCTTCAAATGTGGCTGTAATGGATACTTGGTCGCGGCTAAGCCCAAGCACGATTTCTTCGGCTTTGACGGGGGCTGCAATCAGCAGGAACAGGACCAATAAGCGGATCATCAATGGCCCCCAGTGCCGAGTGAAAACAGCTCGCTCGGCATGACAAGCAGATCAAACGCGAGTTTGCCGCAGACTGCCAACACCATGATGGCCAGCCAGATGCGCAACTGTTCGGCCTTCATTTTGACGCCGATGCGCGTGCCGATCTGTGCGCCGATCACGCCACCAACCAACAACAGAACGGCAAGCACGATATCAACTGTAAAGTTCGTGGTCGCGTGCAGCATAGTAGTAAAGGCGGTCACAAAGATGATCTGGAACAGCGAAGTGCCAACAACAACTTTAGTTGGCATGCCCAGCAAATAGATCATCGCTGGTACCATGATGAAGCCACCACCGACGCCCATAATCGCGGCTAACACACCAACCAGAACACCGACAATCAGGGGCGGTATGACAGAGATATAAAGGCCAGATACCCGAAACTTCATCTTGAAGGGCAGGTTGTGTACCCAGTTATGTTTGCGCCGCGTCGGGACAGAAACACCGCCCGCTTTTTTGCTTTTGCGAATAGCCTTCAGGCTTTCGAAGAACATCAGCGTGCCGATCATCCCAAGGAACACGACATAGCAAAGCTGCACCAGCAGTTCGACCTGACCCATTGCCTTGAGGTAGTTAAATATGATGATGCCAAGACCGGAGCCAACAAGGCCCCCGATCAGCAGCACCGTCCCCATTCGGAGATCCACCGTCTTTCGTTTCAGGTGCGCAAGAACGCCAGAAAAAGAGGATGCAACAATTTGGTTTGCTTCGGTCGCCACGGCCACAGCCGGTGGAATGCCGATAAAGAACAACAGTGGCGTCATCAAAAAACCGCCACCGACGCCAAACATGCCCGATAAAACGCCCACAATTCCGCCAAGTCCAAGTAATAGGAAGGCGTTCACCGAAACTTCGGCGATTGGAAGATAAATTTGCATGAGCTATTCCGGGGCGCTTGTGCCGCTGCATGCACCAAAAACGTTTCAAGCGTCCCTGTCAAATGCTCCGACGCAATTCACGCTGCAAATGCAGCAATTCCGCAACGTGGACCTAATGGTGTGACCTATTTGGACTTATCAAAGCGTGCGCAGATAGCCGCGCAAGACTTTTTCCAGTTTGGCGGCACCGATGGGTGCCATGGCTTTTGTGTGTTCATGGCTGATGGCTTCGTCGCTCATGCCGGCCGCCATGTTGGTGATCGTCGAAATTGCAGCGGCCTTAAGCCCAAGGAACCGCGCGAGGATCACTTCGGGGACCGTCGACATGCCTACGGCATCAGCGCCCAGCATTGCGATTGCGCGGATTTCTGCGGGTGTCTCGAATGACGGGCCAGAGTACCAAGCATAAACACCGTCAGCCATTTCGACTTCAGCGGCATTCGCCGCTGCTCGCAAGGCTTTGCGAGTGTCTGGATCGTAGGCATCCTTCATCGGTACAAAGCGTGCGTCGGTTGGTTCGCCAATCAGCGGGTTCAGCCCAGAGAAATTGATATGATCGGACAGGCACATGATTGATCCGGTTGGCATATCCGCCCGCAGTGATCCGGCCGCATTCGTCGCGATCATGGTATCCGCGCCAAGTTCTTTAAGAACCTCCAAAGGCAGTCGCATGGCATCACCACGACCGCTTTCGTAATAATGCGCGCGTCCGCCAAAAACCGCGACACGCACGCCTTCAAGGTTGCCAATCACAAGGTTTGGGTTGTGTCCTGATACGCCTGCATGCGGAAATCCAGGCAGGTCTGAATAGGGGATAGCGACCCCGTCCACTTCATTTGCGATATGCCCAAGGCCAGAGCCAAGGATCATGCCAATCTGCACTGGCGTATCGCCTACCTTTGCGCGGATGGCGTCGGCGAGGGTCTTAGCGTTCTTTGACATAAGGCTCTCCACCAGCGCGGGGCGGGATCGCTTTGCCGACGAAACCTGCCAGGATTACGACCGTCAGGATGTATGGCAACACATCAAGGAACTGACCGTTCACTTGGAAGCCAATAACGTTTTCGATGACATCAGAGCGCAACGACATCGCTTGCAGAAAACCAAACAGCAGGCAGGCGTAGAGCGCGTACCATGGGCGCCACTTGGCGAAAATCAGGGCTGCAAGTGCGATAAAGCCGCGACCAGCGCTCATGTCTTTGACGAACCCCGCTTGCAGGGCCGTGGCCAGATAAGCACCCGCGATGCCACAAAGAATGCCGCAGATGCCGACTGCCGCAAAACGCAGCCAGACGACGGAAACACCGGCAGTATCAACCGCAGCAGGGTTTTCGCCGACAGCGCGCAGGCGCAGGCCGAAACGCGTACGGAACAAGATCCACCATGTCAGCGGCACCGTTAGTAGGGCGACGTAGACAAGGATCGTGTGTCCGGAAATAAGTTCGTAATAAATTGGGCCTAGAATTGGGACGTTCTGTAGTGCTTCTGCAAAAGGCAGCTCAATTGGGTTGAAACGGGCATCACCGGACAACTGTGGTGTACGTCCGCCTTGGCGGAACCAGCTTTGGGCGATGACAACCGTCAAACCAGCCGCCAGAAAGTTGATTGCGACCCCTGATATCAATTGGTTGCCGCGGAATGTGATTGAAGCCAACCCGTGGACAAGTGACAAGGCCAGCGATGCGCCGATGCCTGCCAAAAGCCCTAGCCATACGCTGCCGGAAACAGCGGCGATGGCGGCCGAAAGAAAGGCGGCCGCCAGCATTTTTCCCTCTAGCCCGATATCGAAAATACCGGCCCGCTCTGAAAATAGACCTGCAAGGCAGGCCAAAAGAAGCGGGGTCGCCAGACGCAAAGTGGCGTCCAGCATTTGCAAGAGGGTTGCGAAATCCATTTAGGCGGCTTTCTCCATCAGGAACGGGAAGAGGGCAAAGAAACGATCTGCGACCTCTGGATTTTGGCGCAAAGCTGCTTCGGCCTGCGCTTGTGTGATGTCGACCGCTTGGGTCTTGTCCCGGCGCAGAAAGAACTGCAGCCCCAGCATCGCATCAAACCGGTCATCTGTGATGAGCGGGTCATGCGGCATGCGCGGTAAGCCCGCGCCATTCGATTGCAGGACGCTGCTTGGTTTTTTCAGCGACAGCAACGCTACCAGATGCGGTGGAATATCTGCGCTAGGTGTAAGGTCAATCACGTGGTGAACCCATTGGTGGAGTTCTTCCATCGAAATCATGCCAAGTGCGAGACAGCTGAGCACAAAGCCCAAATCCGCACCGGTGTCGTCTTCAACACCTATTTTGAATGGTCCTGTCATGTTTTTGCTCTCCTCATTGCCAGGAATAGCCGCTCGAGCGGCATGCGCACCATATTGTCTAGTGCACCCGTAAAGAGGATCACCAATGCCTGTATTACGATGATCAACTCACGGGGGATCGACGTCCATAGGGCGAGTTCTGCGCCGCCTTGATATAGAAAGCCGAAAAGAAGGGCCGCCAGCAGTACCCCGAAAGGATGGCTGCGCCCCATCAGTGCGACGGCGATGCCAATAAAGCCCGCCCCCTCCACTGCGTTCAGGACCAGCCGTTCGGCCTCGCCCTGTACGTTGTTGATGGCCATCATGCCGGCAAGAGCGCCTGAGATAAGCATGGTGACCATGATAATTTTGGTCGGGCTGATGCCCGCGTATTTAGCCGCGGATTCCGAATGACCGAACGACCGGATTTCATAGCCAAGCCGTGTTTTCCAGATCAATGCCCACAACGCGACACATGCAGCTAGCGCCACAAAGAATGTCACATTTGCAGGCGCACCACGGAAAAACGTGGTTTCGCCAAAGTTGAACATGTCTTGGAAAGACGGCAGATGCGTGGCTTCTGGGAACTTGGGTGTGGCAGGTTCCATGCCGGGCGCTTTGAGTGCGCCGATCAAGAAGTAGTTCAGCACGGCCGCTGCGATAAAGTTGAACATGATCGTCGTAATGACGATGTGGCTGCCACGCTTGGCCTGCAAAAATGCTGGAATTGCGGCCCATGCCGCGCCAAAGACGGCGGCACCGATTGCAGCACCCAGCAGTGCCAACGACCAGTGTGGCCAAGGGATGAACAAGCAGATAATGGCAACACCCAAGCCACCAATCAACGCTTGGCCTTCGCCGCCGATGTTGAATAAACGCGCATGAAAAGCGATGGAAACCGCTAGACCTGTGAAGATAAAGTTGGTCGCGTAATAAAGCGTGTAGCCCCAGCCATAGGTGGACCCGAGCGCGCCATCGACCATCAATTTCAATGCGGCCCAAGGGCTTTCGCCAATCGCCAAAATCACAAGCGCAGACAGGATTGCGGCCAACAAGATCGAGATCAAAGGGATCAAGATCACATCGGCCCACTTTGGCATAACGTCCATTACGCCGTCTCCCCGTTCATGCCTGCCATTAGCAGCCCGAGTTCTTTTTCATCTGTATTTTGAGGCATCCGCTCGCCCATTATTTTTCCGTCGAACATAACGGCAATCCGGTCAGAGAGGGATAAAATCTCTTCTAACTCTACGGAAACCAACAAAATTGCTTTGCCCTGATCCCTAAGTGCAACAATTTGTTGGTGGATAAATTCGATCGCACCGATGTCCACACCGCGTGTCGGTTGGCCGATCAGCAGCAAGTCGGGGTTCTGTTCGATCTCGCGGGCGAGGACGATTTTCTGTTGGTTGCCGCCTGAAAAACTCTTGGCCGCGAGTGAAGGATCGGGCGGGCGCACGTCGAAACGGGCCATCTTTTCCTCGGTATCTTTGCGGATTGCGGCGTTGTCCATGAACAGCCTGGAGCGTTGGTATTCTGCGTCATGATGATAGCCGAACGCGGTGTTTTCCCATGCGTGAAAGTCCATGATCAGACCTTCGCGCTGGCGGTCTTCGGGAACGTGGCTGATGCCGCGGGCGCGCCTGCTTTGCCCGTCGGATTTTGCGCCCGTCAGATCAAGTTCCTCGCCGTTAACAATGATTGTGCCGGTCGCTTTTTCGTAACCGCCAAGTACTTCGAGCAGTTCAGACTGGCCGTTGCCCGCAACACCAGCGATGCCAAGGATTTCACCCGCATGCACATCAAAGCTGATGCCTTTGACGCGGTGAACGCCCTTGTCGTCGGTGACATTAAGATTTTTCACCTCAAGAATTTCGCGTCCGATTGTGGCGGGTGCTTTGTCGACTTGCAGCAGAACCTTGCGCCCGACCATCAGTTCGGCAAGTGCAGGAGGGCTAGTTTCAGAAGTTTTGACCGTCGCGGTCATTTCGCCGCGCCGCATCACGCTTACCGTGTCGGTAATTTCCATGATTTCGCGCAGTTTGTGCGTAATCAGGATGATCGTTTTGCCTTCGCGCTTGAGGTTTTCAAGAATGCGAAACAGGTGATCTGCCTCGGCGGGGGTCAGTACGCCAGTGGGTTCATCCAAAATCAGAATGTCGGCTTTGCGGTAGAGTGCCTTAAGAATCTCGACGCGCTGTTGCATGCCGACGCCGACTTCTTCGATCAAGGCATCTGGGTCCACGTTCAACTCATATTCTTCAGCGAGGCTTTTCAACTCGCGCCGCGCGCGCGCTAGTGAGGGGCGCAGCAGGGCGCTGTCTTCGGCGCCTAGAACGACGTTCTCAAGAACTGTGAAATTTTCGACCAGTTTAAAGTGCTGGAACACCATGCCGATGCCCGCAGCGATCGCTGCTTGGCTATCGGGAATTGCAGTTTTGCGACCTGAAATGTAGATTTCGCCGGCATCTGCCTTATAAAACCCATACAAAATCGACATCAGCGTCGATTTGCCCGCGCCGTTCTCGCCGATGATCCCGTGGATCGTGCCAGGCATGACGCGGATGGAAATATCTTTGTTCGCTTGAACAGGGCCAAAGGCCTTGGAGATGCCTTTTAGTTCAATGGCGGGGGCTATGTCGTTCATTGGGGCACCTGTTCTTGGAATGCAAAAGGCCGCGCAGATTTCTCAGCGCGGCCTTGTTTTATGGCCTTTGCGTCAACTTAGAAGTCGAGCGCTGGGCAGCTTTCGTCAGATGTGTAGTCGTGAACCATCAGATCGCCAGCTGTGATTGCAGCGGCGGCTGCGTCAACTGTTGCCTGCATTTCAGCAGAAACAAGCTCGGCGTTGAATTCGTCGAGTGCGTAGCCCACACCGTCGTTTGAAACACCCATCACGTTGAAGCCGGTTTCGAGCATTTCACCTTGTGTGAAAGCTTCATAAACGGCGTTATCAACGCGCTTCATCATGGATGTCAGAACCTGACCGGGGTGCAGGTAGTTCTGGTTCGCGTCAACACCGATTGACAGGATGCTTTCGTCTGCAGCTGTCTGCAGAACGCCAACGCCTGTGCCGCCAGCGGCCGCAAACACAACGTCAGAACCTTGGCTGATCTGCGCCAATGTCAGCTCGGAGCCTTTTACCGGATCGTTCCAAGCGGCAGGTGTTGTGCCTGTCATGTTGGCGATCACGGTCGCGTCAGCGTTCACAGCTCTTGCACCCTGTGCATAGCCACAAGCGAACTTGCGGATCAGCGGGATGTCCATGCCGCCGATAAAGGACACGGTGCCTGTCTCGGATGCCATCGCGGCCATCATGCCGACAAGGTAGGAACCTTCGTGCTCGTTGAACACAACAGAGCGCACGTTTGGTGCATCAACGACCATGTCGATGATCGTAAACTTGGTGTCTGGATAGTCGGCCGCAACTTCAGCCAATGGTGTGGCCCAAGAGAAGCCAGCCATGACGATCGGGTTCGCGCCGGATTCAGCAAAGCGACGGATCGCCTGTTCGCGCTGTGCGTCGGACTGAATTTCGACTTCAGCGTAGGAACCGCCAGTTTCTGTCGCCCAACGCTCTGCACCGTTGTAGGCGCTTTCGTTGAAGGATTTGTCGAACTTGCCGCCAAGATCGAAAAGAATGGCTGGATCTGCAAAAGCAGTACCGGCAGTCAGTGCCAGCGCAGCAGATGCGCCAAGAAATTTGTGCATAAGTGTCATTAATAATTCTCCCAGGTCGTTACGCGAGGTTTAGCGGGCAACATGCGCCCCCTCTGTTGAAAGCCCAGACATAGCGAGTCCGGTCATCGCAAGATAAGGCCTTGCCTAGCCGCGAAGATCAACTGCTTTTTGGTCTAAAACGGGTGTATCGCCATGTTAAACACGCGTCGAAGCCTGCATGACGCTGGGTCAGGAGCGATTTAGTTCCTTGCGCATGACCAATGCGGCAACGGGTGCGGCATCTTTAGGCAGATAGTAACCGGGGCGACGTCCGACTTGGGTGTACCCGCATGCGGCATAAAGCGCTTTTGCGGCGATGTTGTCTTCGCCTACCTCCAAGAACATCATTGTTGCACCTGCAGCTTGAGCTGCGGTTTCACCGTGGGTTAACGTGGTCTTGGCAAGGCCCTGCCGCCGCTTTCTGGGGTCAGTGGCAAGCGTCAAAACTTCGGCTTCGTCGGTGACCACGCGGATCAACGCAAAGCTGTCGGCGTCGCCTTGCACAAATGTGCCGGTGTGCGACAGCAGGGACGCGAATTCTGCAGTCGACCAAACGCGGGTCGCGCTGAAGGCTTTGGCGTGGATCGCGGCCAGCGTTTCAGGGGTCATGGCAGAATGTTTGGCGCGGGATCACGCGGTGGGGCTGCATCTGCGCTGCGGATATAAAGCGGGGCAGGGCGTATCACAGGATCGTCCAAGCGAGCGGCTGCGATATATGCGATTGCAGAGATCAGTATCGCTGCAGGTTTTTGCGGCCCAGCAGGTGTTTCGCATTGTTCAGGGGGGCTTATGCCATTCTGCGTAAAGGCTTGCGCGTAGGATTGTTCGCGCGGCGCCGGAATGGTGGCCGTAAAGGGAAGCGGTTCTTGAAACGCCCGCGCGTCAAACCCGTTCACCCCGATTGCAGGCTTTCCAAGTCCAAGCGCAAGACCGCGTGCCGCCCCAAGCGAAATCCGAATGCCGGTAAAGTTCCCCGGCCCAATGCCCACGCCAATCCCGTCAAGATCGGCCCACGTCAGATCTGCCGCAGCTAGCATTTCTTCCAACATTGGCATCAGATGCTCGGCCTGACCTTTGGCCATTTCGTCAATGCGTGTGACCACCTGCCCATTCAACAACAAAGCGGCGGCGCAATGCGCCGCCGATGTATCAAATGCAAGTAAGGTTGGCTTAGGCTGCAACTGGCCGGACCTCGACCACCTCGGGGATGTAATGGCGCAGCAGATTTTCGATACCCATTTTCAGCGTCAACGTTGACGATGGGCAACCCGCGCAGGCCCCTTGCATGTGCAGATAAACGATCCCGCGCTCGAATCCGTGAAATGTAATGTCGCCGCCATCTTGGGCGACGGCAGGACGCACGCGCGTATCAAGAAGTTCTTTGATCTGGTCGACGATCTCGCCGTCTTCACCAGAATGTTCAGCGTGGCCGCTAGCGGGTTTGTGGTCATCTGCCATCACAGATTGTCCCGACTGGTAGTGTTCCATGATCGCGCCCAAGATGCCGGGCTTGATGTGGTCCCATTCCATCTCGTCAGCTTTGGTGACTGTCACAAAGTCGATCCCGAAGAACACGCCTGTCACGCCGCCGGTCGCAAAAATGCGTTTCGCAAGCGGAGAACCATCTGCGGCATCAATACTTGGGAAATCGGCGGTGCCGACTTCAAGTACATTCTGACCGGGCAGAAACTTGAGCGTTGCAGGATTTGGTGTCGATTCAGTTTGGATGAACATGGTGCAAACCTTTTTTATCAGAATATAGATATGCGCACGGCAGGCCCAACTGTCAAGGTTTGGAATGATTCTAAAATGGGCTTACGTGATCGCTTCAAGCCGTTCTTTTGAAATGTCACCCGGGACAATTGTCAGCGGAATTGGCAGGCTGCCTGCTTGGCGGCTCATGTGAGTGACAAGCGGGCCGGGGCCTTTGCTGTCATCGCCAGCGCCTAGGACAAGCACGCCGATATCGGGATCTTCATTCACTTGCGCCATGATTTCGGCAAGCGGTTCGCCCTCGCGTATGATCAGCTCTGGATCGACATTTTGCTTGTCGCGCATCCATTTTGCGAACACCTCAAAGTGGACTTCAATCCGTTCGCGGGCTTCGGCGCGCATGATTTCGCCGACACCGATCCAGTGGTTGAACTCGTCCGGCGGAATGACTGCTAGAACGGCAACGCCGCCACCTGTATGTGACGCGCGCATCGCAGCAAAGCGCATTGCATTCAGGCACTCGCGGCTATCGTCTAGAACGACCAAGAACTTACGCATAGTGAACTCCTTATTCGACCTAACTGTGACGTATCACGGCACGCGTGGCAACGGCACATTTATGCAGTGCTGGCCGCCCAGTCCCAATACATTTCACGAACTTTGCGGGTCACTGGGCCGATTTGGTATTGCTGATCCTCGAATGCAGTGACTGGCGTCACTTTGGACATGTTGCCAGAAAGAAAGATCTCATCGGCGGCGCGAAAGTCGTCAAAAGTCAGAACTGTTTCATGCACATTTGTCCCATCAAGGCGAAGATTGGAAATATGCCGCGCGCGGGTGATCCCTGACAAGAATGTACCGTTTGCTATGGGGGTAAACACCTCGCCATCCTTGACCATGAACACGTTTGCCGTTGCTGTTTCAGCCACATTGCCCATCGCATCGGCCACAAGTGCGTTGCCAAATCCGCGCGCGCGAACCTCGGTCAACATCCGCGCGTTGTTGGGATAAAGGCAGCCTGCTTTGGCGTTCACAACGGCACTTTCGATCACAGGACGTCGAAAACGTGTCAGGCCAAGCGTGGTTGATGCCGTTGGTGCCGCAAAAGGGATTTCCTCTAGGCAGATCGCAAAGCCGGTTTCATCGCGGCTGGGCACAATCGCTGTCAGATCGCCGTGAATGCCCCAATACATGGGACGAATATAGACCGGTGCCCCCTTTGGATAATGCGCCAAGCCTTCCAAGGTGATTGCGATCATGTCTTCGGTGCTGACCGTCGGTGTGATCATCAGCGCCTCGGCGGACCTGTTAACCCGCGCGCAATGCAAATCCAGATCAGGGCAAAGACCGTTCACAAAACGCGCACCGTCAAACACCGTGGAGCCAAGCCAAGACCCATGATCTGCGGCGCGCATGATGGGCAGATCGCCCTCGTGCCATTTGCCTTCAAAATATGTCCAGATGTTTTTGCCGGTGGCCATGTTGCTCCCTTTCGTTTGGGCAAACCTAGGCTGCGTCGGGACCGTCGTAAAGTGCGCGAATGGCTGCGACATCAAGACGGTCATTTACCATTTGCAGGTTGCCGTCGGTATCGCGCGGCCACGCGTCCATCGGTTTATCGACATAAAGTTCGACCCCGTTTTCGTCTGGGTCGCGCAAATAAACAGCCTCGCTGACACCGTGATCGGCGGCGCCGTCCAGCGTGATACCTGCAGCATCAACACGGGCCAGAACTTTGGCCAATGCCGCGCGATCAGGATACAGGAACGCCGAATGGTAAAGGCCGGTATGCCCCGCAGGTGGCGGTGTCGCCCCAAGGCTTTCCCAAGTGTTCAGACCAATATGATGGTGATAGTCGCCCGCTGCCAAGAAAGCAGCGCCGTGGCCGTAACGCATTGTCACGCGGAAGCCCAATATGCCTTCATAAAATGCAATGGCGCGATCCAGGTTAGAAACACGCAAATGAACGTGACCGACGCGGGCCGTAGCGGATGCAGACATGGGTTGGTTCCTTTTTAAACTGGGACCAACATAGACCTGCGTTTACGGCAACAATAGATGCCCGCTCGCACGGGCCATGTGCGTGATTTCACATAGACGCTTAGCTGCGCAACAGCCCCACGATGTTGTAGGTGTCGCGCAGGACCGGTTCTGCGATTTCACGGGCTTTTGCTGCGCCAGCGCCTAAAATACGGTCAATCTCTGCCGGATCAGCCATGTAACGTGCCATATCGTCAGAAATAGGCGCCAGCTTTGCGACCGCCAGATCAGCCAAAGCAGGTTTGAAGCGGCCCCACTGAGCACCTGCGTATTCGGCGATTACGGCCTCTGGCGTCATGTCATTCAGGGCTGCGTAAATCTCGACCAAGTTGCGGGCCTCTGGGCGACCTTGCAGACCCTCAATGGTTTCAGGCAGCGGTTCGGGATCCGATTTGGCCTTTTTGAATTTCTTGGCGATTTTGTCTGCATCATCGGTCATGTTGATGCGTTCCATGTCGCTTTCGCCAGACTTGGACATCTTTTTGGTGCCGTCGCGTAGGTTCATAATCCGCGTGGCTGGGCCATCAATCACAGGTTCGGTGATCGGGAAGAATTCAGTTTTGAAATCATGGTTGAACTTGGCTGCGATATCGCGGGTCAGTTCAACGTGCTGCTTTTGGTCTTCGCCCACGGGAACATGGGTCGCGTGATACAGCAAAATATCAGCTGCCATCAGCGCAGGATAAGCATAAAGCCCAAGCGATACCTTTTCAGCATTGCTGCCTGCTTTGTCTTTAAACTGCGTCATGCGGTTCATCCATCCGACACGGGCGACACAATTGAACAACCAACCCAGTTCAGCATGCGCGGACACTTGGCTTTGGTTGAACAAAATCGATTGGCTTGGATCAAGACCTGCAGCCAGATAGCCTGCGGCGACTTCGCGGGTCATATTGGCAAGCTCTTTGGGGTCCTGCCAGACCGTGATCGCGTGCATATCAACGACGCAGTAGATGGTTTCCATCTGTCCTTGCATGCCGACAAAGCGCTTGATCGCACCCAGATAGTTGCCCAACGTCAGACCGCCGGACGGTTTGATGCCAGAGAAAACGCGGGGGGTGAAAGAGGTCTCGGTCATGATGTTGGTGTCCGGGCTAGATTTCGGGGCAGGCGTCGCATACCCATGCCAGACAGACCCGTCAACTTCAACTGCCTCAGGGGACAGACATGGAGCCCGAAAGTTCGGATAAGTTCGAAAGCCCGTTCAATGCGTTGCCACCCGTGGTAATTGCGCTGACGTTGTTGATCATTGTGATCGAAGTCATTTTCCAACTGGCTAACGCTGGTATCATTGGCGGCGCGCGCGGTGTTGGTTGGCGGATCGCCGCGATTGAAGAGTATGGATTTTCATCCGTTGTGATGGACCGCGTGTTAGTGAACGGCGATTATTCGATTGATATGCTCAAACGCTTTGTGACCTACCCTTTTGTGAATGTGCAGCTGACGCAGGTCGCGTTTTGTGCCGCTCTGACCCTCGCGCTGGGCAAATTCACGGCTGAGTTTTACGGCGGGGCCAAGGTCTTGGTGCTTTACCTTGCCACAAGCGTTTTGGGTGCCGTTGCCTTTGGTCTGATGGTCGAAGGGCGTTTTCCGCTCGTGGGTGGATTTACGCCCGTTTACGGATTGATCGGGGCCTATACCTATGCGCTTTGGCTGCGCTTAGGGCAGGCGGGTGAAAACCAGATCAAAGCGTTTCGTCTGATTGGTTTCCTGCTGGGACTGCAACTGCTCTTCGGCTTGCTTTTCGGGTCTGGCAACCAGTGGATTGCTGAGCTGGCAGGATTTTCTGCCGGATTTATGCTATCGATCGTTTTGGCACCCGGCGGGTGGGCTACGTTGTTGGCACGGATGCGGGAGCGATCCTAGCGGCGTAAGTTCCGCTTGAATTCTGACAGGCGAAACGCGCCGATCAGGTGGCCCAAACCAAAGTAGCTGACGATCCCGATAACAACCAAGCCAAGCAGCGCCAGATAGCGCAGGGTTGGAATGCCGAAGAATGGCTGCATCGTGGTTGATGCGATCAGCAAGGTTGCCCCCATGCCAAGCGCTGACAAAATGATCCGGCCCAGCCGTGATTTGAACCGCGCGTCGAATTTTGCAGCATCACCCATCGTGCGCGCGCCGCGGACCAACAAAAGCACCATTGCCCAGCCTGTCAGTGACGTGCCGATTGCGGCTGCGGTGAAGCCAATCACTGGTGATAGACCAACAGCAAGCGCTGCATTTAGCACCATCGCGATGACCGCATAATAGAACGGCCGTTTGGTGTCTTCGCGGGCGAAAAACAGCGGTTGTAGGGTTTTTTGCAACACGAACGCAGGCAGACCAAGCCCATAGATCGCGACCGCCAATGCGGTGGCTGCGGTATCGTCGCTGGTGAATGCGCCGCGCTCAAATAGAACGCTGACCAAGGGCATTGGGATCACCATCAAAGCAACAGAAGCGGGGATAGTGAGCGCCAAGCTAATCTCTGATGCGCGATTGAAGGCATCGCGCCCGCCCACATCGTCTTTGGCGCGCAGGCGACGTGACAGGTCCGGCAAAAGAACGATGCCGATTGCGATACCAACAACTCCTAGCGGCAGCTGATAAAGCCGATCTGCGTAGCTAAGCCACGCGACGGCCCCGTCAAAGAAGCTGGCAACCTGACGCCCGACAAGCAGGTTGATTTGAACCACACCACCAGCCAAGGCAGCAGGTGCTGCAATGATTGCCAATCTTTTAAGTTCCGGTGTCATTCGGGGCCTGCCGAACCGCAGTGGATAGCCTGCCCGTTTTGCTGCAAACCACACGACCGCAAGTTGGGCGACACCGGCAATAGGCACGGCATAAGCCAGCGCTTGGCCCATGTACATCTGCCCCGCCAGATCGGTGCATTCGCAACCGAAACCTGCAACAAGCAAGGCCGCAACAAAGATGACATTAAGTAAAACGGGGGCGGCTGCCGCTGCGGTAAAGCGGCCAGTGGCGTTCAAAACACCTGACAACAGCGCCGAAAGCGAGATAAACAAGATATAGGGAAACGCGATGCGGCCATAATAAACGGCCAGATCAAAACGCTCGGTTCCCAAAAACCCGCTGGCCATCATAGTGACCAGCGCAGGCATAAAGATAACGCCGACGACCGTGAAAACAGTCAGTACCCCCGCCAGCCCGACAAAAGCGTCTTGGGCAAAGCGGTGCGCGCCGTCGTCGCCCTCCAGCTTTTTGGAAAACATCGGCACAAAGGCCATGTTGAACGCGCCTTCCGCAAAGAAGCGGCGGAACAGGTTGGGCAAAGAAAAAGCGACCAGAAATGCTTCGGCGACGGGGCCAGTGCCAAGGTAGGCCGCGATCATGATGTCGCGCACGAACCCCATGACGCGGCTGACAAGAGTCCAGACACCGACAGTAAAGAACCCCGCCATGAGGCGCACAGGTTTCATGCAGTTGCCGCGCGTTCTGCGCCTTTGATAATCGCTTCGCGCAGTTTGCGTTCAAGTGCTGCGCGCTTTGATTCGGAATGATATTTGAGGCCGACAATGTCTTTGACATAAAAGGTATCGACGACCTGTTCTCCGTAGGTCGCGATGACCGCAGAGGCGATGTAGACGTGGTTTTCGGCGAGCGAACGTGTCAGATCATACAACAGGCCGGGACGGTCGCGTGTATCCACTTCGATGATCGTGTAGATTTCCGAACCTTCGTTGTCGAAACTGATATTCGTGGGCACCCGGAACGCGCGTTCGCGTTTCTTGATCTTGTCTTTTTCTTTCAGGGCTTCACGCGCCACGACTTCGCCCATCAATGTGCGTTTGATCATTGAGCGTAGGCGCGGAAGGCGGGCCACTTCGTAGGGGTTGCCGTCGTTGTCCTGCACCCAGAACACCGCCGTCGCATAGCCGTCCTTTGACGTATAAGTGCGCGCGTCGACGACGTTCGCGCCAACAATGGCCAATGCGCCGGTCATCCGGCTGAACAGACCGGGGTGATCGACCATTGCAAAACAAGCGCGGGTGGCGTCGCGATCTTCGTCCAACATCAAGTCGATCTTGATCTCGTCATCAGAGATATTGCGCAGCAATTCGGCAAAAACGACTTGCGCTGCAAGCGGCAGACCTTGCCAGTAGGGTCCGTAGTGCCGCCCGATTTCGGTTTTAAGGTCTTTGCTTGTCCAGGCTTCCAGCTGCGCCCGAAGCGCGCGCTTGGCCTCGGCCTCGCGGTGTTCGCGGTTAAGGTCTTCAAGCCCTGTTTGCAGGGCTGACTTGGTCGCTTTGTAAAGGTTACGGATTAAGACTGCTTTCCAGTTGTTCCACGTCCCCGGTCCCACGCCGCGAATGTCACAGACGGTCAGGACGGTCAGCAGATCAAGCCGTTCAACCGATTTCACTGCATTGGCAAAGCCGCGCACGGTGCGCGGTTCCGAAATATCACGCTTTTGCGCCACATCAGACATGAGCAGGTGGTAGCGGATCAGCCATTCAACTGTGTCGCATTCTTTCTTGCTTAGACCCAAGCGCGGAGCGATCTTACGCGCTATTTGTGCACCCAAGATTGAATGGTCTTCGTCGCGACCTTTGCCGATATCATGAAGCAGCAACGCCACATAAAGTACTTTGCGGTTCACGCCGCGATCCAGAATACCCGATGCCACGGGCAGTTCTTCGATCAGTTCTTTCCGCTCGATTTGGGCCAGATTGCTGACGACCTGAATGGTATGTTCGTCGACCGTGTAGTGGTGATACATATTGAACTGCATCATTGCGACGATGGGGCCAAATTCGGGGATGAAGGCCTCGAGCACGCCGATTTCGTTCATCCGCCGCAAAGCGCGCTCTGGATTACCGTGTTTGAGCAGCAGGTCGATAAAAATGCGTCTGGCCTCGCGGCTATCGCGCATGTCCTCATCAATAATATCAAGGTTGGCAGCAATCAGGCGCAGCGCGTCAGGATGCAAAAACGTACCTGTGCGCAGGGCCTCTTCGAAAATCCGCAACATGTTCAGCTGGTCGGCAAAGAACGCTTTTTGATCGGCAACCGTAAGGCGGTTTTGTTTGATTGCGTAAGGGGCCTTGGCGCGTTTTTTGCGGGTCAGAAGCCGCAAAAGAACCGGTTCTGATTTCGTGTGATTTGCCTCGAGCGCTGTCAGGAAGATACGTGTTAGCTCGCCGACATGGGTGGCTTGACGGAAATATGCTTGCATAAAGTGTTCAACACCGCGCCGCCCGCCGTGATCTGTGTACCCCATGGCTGTGGCCACTTCGACTTGCAGGTCGAAAGTAAGCTGATCCATTGCGCGCCCTGAAATCAGGTGCAGGTGGCAGCGCACGGCCCAAAGGAAATCCTCGGCGTTCACGAAGGTTTCGAACTCTTCGGCGGTGAATACTTTGAGATCGACCAATTCAGCGGCGTCCGTCACGCCATTAACGTATTTGCTGATCCAAAACAGGGACTGCAGGTCGCGCAAGCCGCCTTTGCCTTCTTTGACGTTTGGCTCGACCATATAGCGTTGGCCGCCTTGTTTGCGGTGACGCTCGCCACGTTCTGTCAGTTTGGCTTCGATGAAATCGCTGGCGCTGGATCTGAACAAGTCCTCCCAAAGCCGTTTGCCTAACGCTGTGGCCAAAGCCTGATCACCCGCAAGAAAGCGACGTTCCACAAGCGAGGTACGGATGGTGTAGTCATCGCCAGCCAGCCGCACGCAGTCTTTGATGGTGCGGCTTGCGTGTCCGACCTTCAGTTTGAGGTCCCACATCATATACAGCATCGATTCAATGACGCTTTCCGCCCAAGGCGTGATTTTATAGGGCGTCAGAAATAGTAAATCGACGTCCGAGTGTGGCGCCATTTCACCGCGCCCGTATCCGCCAACGGCAATCAAAGAGAGCCGCTCGCCCTCGGTTGGGGCTGCCAATGGGTGCAGGCTTTCTTGGGCGACCTTTAGCACAATCTGGACGATTTGATCCGTGAGCCAACTGTAGGCGCGCGTGGTCGGACGCGATGCGAATGGTTGCGCACGAAATGCGGTTGCAATGGTCGCCATGCCGTCTTTGCGAGCTTGGGCAAGGACTGTCACCGTGGCCGCGCGGATATCCTTCTCGGACGGTGCAATGCTGATTTGATCCGCAATCTGGGACCAGATTGCGGCATAGTCAAAAATATCAGCCGCCGGACAGATAAGATTATCCGGCACGTCGTTCGCCATCATCGTTTGGGTCTCAGAGGCCGGGGCCGCCAAAGCTTCTTGGAGCTTGTTCAAGGATTACCACCTGATTGTCTCGAATTGTCGCAACTGCAAGGCCGCGTTCATTTAGCCCGTTTGGCAATAGCCGGAACACGCCAGCAGTACCACGGAAACCTTGTGACTGTGTCAGGGCATCTTTGGTCAATGCATCTGCGTTGCCAGCTGCCGCGAGTGCGCCAATGGCCGCAATACCGTCATAGGCCAGTCCCGCCAGCGGGTGCGGTTGTGTGCCATATGTCGCGGCATAGCGATTTGCAAAAAGCGTCGTGGTGTTCTGGTCAGGGAGTGCGAAAAGACTACCATTAAGTCCTGGCAATGCCACCAGTTGGGGCAACGTGTCCCAGCGCGTCAAACCAATGAAGGGGGAGCGCGTGATGTCCATGCCAGCATCCGGCAAAGCGGTTGCGACAATCGGCAGGTCAGCATTTGCGCCGGCAGTGGTAAAGACTGCTTGCGCGCCAGAGTTTTGCACATTTGAAACGATCCGACGTGTCGACGAAAAAATACCTTGCTGTGACAGCGGATAGCTTTCGACGCCAACGACTTGGCCGCCGTTGCCGCGCACAGCGGCAGTGATTGCATCACGTCCGACGTTTCCGGGCAGGTCCTCGCCATGCACAACCATGTAACGGCTGATGCCTTGACGGCTGGCGTACTGCACCAAACGGTTGGCTGTGTTGTCAAAAGTCGCCCCTAGAATAAATACGTTCCCGCCTGCAAAAGCAGCGTTGTTTGAAAATGCAAGAACGTTCACGTCGCGCCCTGCAATTGCGACACCTGCAGCATTTGCGGCTTCGCCAAACAATGGCCCAATAATGATCTTTGCGCCGTTGTTCACAGCTTGGGTTGCAGCGATCGCGGCCTGTTGCGGGTTTCCGCCCGCAGTGTTGTAGACCCGCAATTCGACCCTTGCACCTTGCAAGTCTGCAATTGCGAGACGGGCCGCGTTCTCAAAGTTTTGCGCAAGCGCGTTGTCATTCGGTTGTGATGAACCGCCCGGCACGAGCAGAGCAACTTGAATCGGTTTGGTCACATCAATCTGTTGCCCGACATTGGCGTCTGGCGCGAGGGTCACGTCACATGCGGCGAGCCACAGCAGAGATATAAAAACAAAAAACCGCGAGAGCGGCTTGCGGGTACTGGTGAAACGGGCAAACATGAGCGGTATTCCTTCTGGAGCATGCGAACGGTCTGCGAAATATGCTTCGCGGGCGTCTCGATAATTTAGTCTAGCATAAAGCAGGGGACACGCGGGTCTAGATATGAATTTTTTAATCAAGCCACTTGCCGCCGGTTTATATTTTGTAGCGACGCCGATCGGTGCTGCGCGCGATATTACATTGCGCGGTCTCGACATCTTGGCGACTGCCGATTTGATCGCCGCAGAAGACACGCGCACGGCCCGAAAACTGATGGAAATTCACGGTGTGCCGCTGAATGGGCGCAAGGTTGTGGCTTTTCATGACCATAGCGGGGAAAGTGCCGTCGCGCGGCTGATCAGCGATATTAAAGGCGGAAAATCCGTTGCTTATGTCTCCGAAGCTGGAACACCACTGGTGGCTGACCCGGGGTATGAATTGGGGTGTGCCGCGATTGCAGAGGGGTTGGATGTCATATCGGCACCGGGCCCGTCTGCGGTGCTTGCGGCCTTGACTGTATCTGGCTTGCCGACTGATCGCTTTGCGTTTGTGGGGTTTTTGCCCGCGGCAAAGGAACAACGCAAAACAGAGATCGCGAGCTTGCGCGATGTGCCATTTACATTGGTTTTTTATGAAAGCCCGAAGCGCGTTGGCGAAATGTTAGCAAATTTGCGCGAAGTATTGGGGGGTGATCGACAGGCGGTAGTGTGTCGTGAGCTGACCAAGAAGTTTGAAGAGGTATCACGCGGTGATCTGGGCGGTTTGGCCGATGCTTTTGCGGGACGTCAGGTAAAAGGCGAGGTTGTCGTGTTGGTTGGGCGTGCAGGGGCGCAGGATGTCGCGGACATTGATGTCACGCAGGCTTTGCGTGATGCGATGAAAACCATGCGGGTCAAAGATGCAGCCACTGTTGTGGCTGGTGCGCTTGGTTTGCCGCGCAGGCAGGTTTATCAAATTGCGCTGGGTTTGGGGGATGAGGAATGACAGGATCGGTCGGATACCACGCAGGGCGGGTAGCAGAGGATATTGTTGCTCTTGACTATACCCGCAGAAATCATGGGATTGCAGCCCGCAGGTGGCGTGGAAAATCCGGTGAGATCGATCTTATTGCGCGTGTGGGCGATACGGTTGTGTTCATCGAAGTGAAGAAAAGTCGCAATTTTGCGACTGCGGCGACCCGTTTAGGACGGCGTCAGATGGACCGGATCTGCGCCAGTGCGGGCGAATTTCTTGCTGGCGAACCAAAAGGCCAGTTAACCGATGTGCGGTTTGATTTGGCGATGGTCGATGCGACAGGTGCCATTCAGGTGATCGAAAATGCATTCATGGAAGCCTGACACCCCATTGCACAAGTCGTAGCACTGCGGCATGAAAGCTGGTGCAATAGCAAGGACGAGGCCTGATATGTCACTCAAGATCGCTTTCCAAATGGACCCTATCGGGCCGATTGATATTGATGCTGACAGCACGTTCCGTATCGCGGAAGAGGCGCAAGCGCGCGGGCATACCCTGTTCTATTATACACCTGATAAGCTTGCTTATAACCAAGGCAAAGTCACCGCAAAGGGCTGGCCACTTACAGTGCAGCGGGTCAAGGGCGACCACTTTACATTGGGCGCTGAAGAAACCGTTGATCTTGCCGATTTTGATGTTGTGTGGCTCCGCCAAGATCCACCGTTTGACATGGCTTACATTACGACCACGCACATCTTGGATATGGTGCACCCCGATACGTTGGTCGTGAACGACCCGTTTTGGGTGCGTAACTATCCAGAAAAACTGTTGGTTCTAAATTTCCCTGATCTTACGCCGCCGACAATGATCGCGCGTGATCTTGCGACCCTCAAAGAATTTCGTGCCCAACATGGTGATGTGATCCTCAAGCCGCTCTACGGAAACGGCGGGGCAGGTGTATTCAAGATGCATTCCGCTGACAGCAACCTTGCGTCGTTGCATGAACTTTTTGCGGGCATAAACCGCGAGCCTTTGATTATGCAAAAGTTTCTACCTGATGTGTCCAAGGGCGATAAACGGGTGATTTTGATTGATGGTGAACCTGTAGGGGCGATCAACCGCGTACCAGCGGCCGGTGAAACAAGGTCAAACATGCATGTCGGCGGGCGACCGGAAAAGGTTGATCTGACACCGCGTGATCGCGAGATTTGCGCGCGGATCGGGCCGCTTTTGCGCGAAAAAGGTCAGGTTTTCGTCGGTATCGATGTGATTGGAAACTGGCTGACAGAGATCAATGTGACCTCACCCACTGGCATCCAAGAGCTTGAGCGTTTTGACGGCGTTAACATCGCCGAAAAGATTTGGCAGGCGATCGAAGCACGGCGTTAAGCCTCTTTCGTGAGTGGGGTGCGATAGCTGACGGCCTCTGCGATATGGGGTTTGCGCACATCGGCGACGCCTTCTAGGTCTGCAATTGTGCGGGCAACACGCAAAACGCGGTGGTAGCCCCGCGCAGACAAACCAAAGCGCTCGGCGACTTTGATCAACAATGCGCGGCCTTCGCTATCGGGTGTCGCGGCATGCTCTAGCATTTGACCCTCAAGATCGGCATTGACGCGCATGTGGTCATGCCCGTCAAAACGGGCCGTTTGGATGTTGCGTGCTGCGGAGACACGGGCTGCGACCCTCGCTGAAGTTTCACCATCTGCGGGCAGGTCCAAATCGGTAAATGCAACGGGTGGTACTTCGACACGCAAATCAAACCGGTCCATCAACGGACCGGAAATACGACCAAGATAGTCCTCGCCACATAGCGGAACCCGCGCACAGGCACGCTCCGGTTCCGCCAAATATCCACATTTGTAGGGGTTTGCTGCGGCGACGAGCATGAACTTACACGGATATCGTACATGCGCATTTGCCCGCGCCACGATGATTTGGCCGGTCTCAATCGGTTGGCGTAACGTTTCCAATACAGCGCGTGGGTATTCGGGGAATTCGTCCATGAACAAAACCCCGTTGTGCGCGAGGCTGATTTCCCCGGGTTTGGCGTTGCGTCCGCCACCAACGATCGCAGCCATGGATGCGGTGTGATGCGGTTCGCGGAAGGGTGGTTCGCGGCTGATGCCCCCTTCGTCGAGCAGTCCGGAAAGTGAGTGGATCATTGACGTTTCCAGCGCTTCGACCGGGGAGAGCGGCGGCAAAATGCCCGGAATGCGTGCCGCGAGCATCGATTTTCCAGAACCTGGTGATCCGATCATCAACAAATGATGCCGACCTGCCGCTGCGATTTCCAACGCTCGTTTTGCCCGTTCCTGGCCTTTGACTTCGGCTAAATCGCGGGACGCATTGCGGCCTATTGCTTCGCCCGGTTGTGCGGGCGTCAGGATGGATTGCCCCGTAAAATGCCGCACCATTTCGGCCAAGTTTCGTGGCGCGATCACGTTTGCTGCACCAACCCATGCGGCCTCTGCGCCACAGCCAGCAGGGCACAGCAATGTGCGTCCGTCTTGTGCCGCAGTCATGGCAGCGGGCAGTGCGCCGATCACTGGCACTAGGCTGCCGTCCAACGACAATTCGCCCAATGCGACGGTCTGCGCTGCGTGATCTTTGGGTACGACTTCGAGAGCGGCAAGCAATGCCAAGGCAATGGGAAGGTCGAAGTGCGATCCTTCTTTTGGCAAATCCGCTGGCGACAGGTTCACGGTGATCCGCTTTGACGGCAACGCAATCGCCATCGCACCCAATGCCGACCGGACCCGTTCGCGTGCTTCTGATACGGCTTTGTCAGGCAAACCCACGATTGAAAATGCCGGGATTCCGGGTGAAATCGCACATTGGACTTCGACCAGCCGTGCCTCGATGCCTTCAAAGGCGACTGTGTAGGCGCGTGCGACCATAACCAACTCCCGTTAATGGTTAATGGGTACGTCAGGGTAGTTTAAGAATGGTTAATTTTGCGCCTCTGGCCATGGTTTACGTGCCAGATCGCTGGAATATGGCCATGGATCATAGCGATCCTTTAATCCTTCGGTGCGCCACTGCATGAAAGCAGGGTCATCGAGATGGGTTTTTACATAGTCGCGCGCTGCATCGCTGACAGGCAGATCATATGCCGTGATCCGCATTGCAACGGGCGCATAGAAAACGTCCGCTAGCGAATATTCACCGAACAACCATGGGCCGTCTGCCCCGTGGCGATTGCGGGCAAGTGACCAAAGCGCGTCAATCCGTGCAAGGTCGCGGCGCACGTTATCAGAAACTTCAAATCCGTCATAGCAAAACGCCAGCATCATTGGGCAGGCATCACGCAATGCGCCAAATCCGCTGTGCATTTCAGCCGTGATTGACCGCGCAAGTGCGCGCGCTGCCGGGTCGCGCGGATATAGGTTAACGCTTGGGTTTTCTTCGACGAGTGTTTCGGCCATTGCCAAGCTGTCGGTGACAACATGACCGCCCGGAGTTTGTAAAACCGGCACAGTGCGTGCCGGCTGCAAATGCGCGAGGTCTGTCTGCATCGTGCCAGAATAAAGCCCGACCATATGCGCGTTGTAAGGAAGCCCGAATTTTTCAAGCATTAGCCAGCCGCGTAGCGACCAACTGCTGAAGGTGCGATCACCAATGTAAAGTTGATATGTCATAACTTGTTCATAACCCGATGCTGATCAAAATGCCGCTCGAAATCGTGTGATCTATTCCATCACGGGATGTGATTGATGTGCCCGGCGGCCCAACCGTTTGATCCGTGTTCAAGTACCGTGACAGACAGATTTTCGATGCGGTGGCTGAATGCAGTGTACGCATCGATGCCCAACGCCCGTTGCACTTGGGTCAGGATTACGCCGAAATGCGCGACGACGATCAGATCGGCATGTCCTTGTTTCAGGTACCCGTCGATCGCATTGTCGACGCGGCTACGCACGGTGTTCCAGCTCTCGCCTTTTGGCGGTGCGGCATCGCCCGGGGTTTCCCAATAGGCACGAATTGTTTCGGGATCTTTGGATTCGACTTCGGCGAATGTCTTAAGCTCCCAGTCACCAAAGTTAATTTCGCGCAAATTGGGGTCATGGGGCAGTCTGACGTCGCGCTTTAGCGCGTCTGCTGTGGCTGATGCGCGGATCAGGTCGGATGACACGACAGGCGCGGCAGGAAGGTATTCGCGCAGGCGGCTAATCGCGGCGGTGTCAGACAGGTCCGCTGGAATATCGGACCAACCAACCATTGATTTTGCGTGGGTTGGCCCGTGCCGGATCAGCCAGAGACGGGTCAAGGCAGCGGACCCTTTAGTGACAATGGAAGACCCGCCATGACAGCGACGACCAGTTCAGCTTGCAAGGCGATTTGTTGGTTCAAAATGCCTTGCGCATTGCGAAACTGCCGCGCGAGGGCATTGTCAGGCACAATGCCTTGTCCGACCTCGTTTGAGACAATGACCACTGGGTTTTTGGTACTTGCCGCAGCTTCCAAAAGGATTTTGCTGTATGCAGCGACATCAAAGTCCCCGAGGATTAGATTGGTTAACCACAGCGTGGCGCAATCAATCAAGATCGGTTGGCCTGATGGGGCCGTTCGCATTGCTGCCGCGACCTCAACGGGTTCTTCAACCGTATGCCATGACGTGCCGCGCATGTCGCGGTGGCGGGCAACTTTTTGGGCCATTTCATCGTCATAGACTTGTGCTGTTGCGATGTAGGTCGGGCAATCACTTGCCCGCAAGATCAGGTTTTCAGCAAATGCTGATTTTCCAGAGGCGGCACCGCCTAGCACGAGGGTGAGTTTGGGCAATGTCATAGGCAAAACTATTTCTGATCCAATCGGTTCATCGCTGCGTAACTATTATCAACAACAAAGTTAATGCAACGTGCGACCACTTGGGAGAGTTAACATGCGTGCGACCGGTTTTTCTGATCAAACTTTGTCTCGGACAGCGATGAAAGCAGAACTGCTTGATGCTGAAACCGAATTGGCACTTGCTTATGCGTGGCGCGACCACCGCGACGAGCAAGCACTGCACCGTTTGATCACAGCATATATGCGTTTGGCAATTTCGATGGCCTCTAAGTTCAAGCGCTATGGCGCGCCAATGAACGACCTGATCCAAGAGGCGTCAGTTGGTCTTATGAAAGCCGCTGACAAGTTTGATCCTGACCGCGGCGTGCGGTTTTCGACTTACGCTGTTTGGTGGATCAAGGCATCCATCCAAGATCACGTGATGCGCAACTGGTCGATGGTGCGCACCGGATCTACATCTTCTCAAAAGTCACTTTTCTTTAATCTGCGCCGTGTTCAAGCCCGGCTAGAGCGTGAAGCTGCTGCTGAAGGCCGTACACTTGACCGTCATGAAATGCGCGAATTGATCGCCAAAGAGGTCGGCGTGCCGTTGCATGATGTTGAAATGATGGAAGGGCGTTTGTCGGGTTCTGACTTCTCGCTGAACGCCACGCAGTCAGCCGAAGATGAAGGTCGCGAATGGATTGACGCGCTCGAGGATGACGGCCCACAGGCTGCGGAAACTGTCGAGAACAACCATGATAACGACACTTTACGCCAGTGGTTATTGACGGCTTTGTCCGACTTGAATGATCGCGAGCAGTTTATTGTGCGCGAACGCAAGCTACGCGATGCGCCACGGACGCTTGAAAGTCTTGGAACAGAGTTGGGCCTGTCAAAAGAGCGCGTGCGCCAGCTTGAAGCGGCTGCATTTGGGAAAATGCGCAAAAGCCTCGAGTCGCAAAGTACAGAGGTGCATTCGTTCTTTGCATAGATTGTCATTCCGGTGCCTTCTGACCTAGTGTCAGGGCAACAAAAACCGGAGACAGCAGATGCTGGCCAATAAACACATTCTACTTATCGTTGGAGGCGGCATTGCCGCCTTCAAGTCGTTGGACCTTGTCCGCAGGTTACGTGAACGCGGCGCGCGCGTGACACCTGTTTTAACCAAAGCAGGCGCAGAGTTTGTCACCCCGCTTAGCTTGTCTGCTTTGTCTGCATCGAAGCTTTATCAAGAGCTGTTCGATCTGAATGACGAGGCCGAAATGGGCCATATTGAATTGTCTCGCGCGGCTGACCTGATTGTTGTGGCCCCAGCCACCGCTGATTTGATGGCAAAGATGGCGGGTGGTTTGGCAAATGACCTTGCTTCGACATTGCTGCTTGCAACGGATAAGCGGGTGCTGATCGCCCCTTCGATGAACGTGCGCATGTGGGAACACCCTGCGACCCAGCGCAATTTGGCGACATTGCAAGGTGACGGCATTTTGGTCGTTGGCCCGAACGAAGGTGATATGGCGTGTGGTGAATACGGTCCCGGACGCATGGCAGAAGTGCCTGAGATCATTGCGGCAATTGATATCGCATTGTCGGATGGGCCACTTAAGGGGCGGCATGTCTTAGTGACGTCTGGCCCGACACATGAACCCATTGATCCTGTGCGTTACATCGCGAACCGGTCTTCTGGCGCGCAAGGCACTGCCATTGCGAGCGCGCTTTTGGCGCTGGGCGCAGATGTGACGTTTGTGACGGGTCCTGCTGATGTGCCTCCGCCGATGGGGGTCACTGTCGTAAAGGTGCAAACCGCCAAAGAAATGTTGGACGCTGTTTTGAACGCACCTGCCGCTGACGCAGCCATATTTGCTGCTGCTGTTGCGGACTGGCACGTCGCAAACGCTGCAGTTAGCAAGATCAAGAAAGACGGCACAGGGCTGCCGCGTCTCGATTTTGCTCAGAACCCTGACATTCTGGCGACTGTATCGCAGATGACGGATGGGCGACCAAAGCTGGTCGTCGGGTTTGCCGCCGAGACCGACGACGTGATTGCGAATGCCACCGCAAAGCGGCTGCGCAAGCAATGTGACTGGATAGTTGCCAACGATGTATCACCCGAAACGGGGATCATGGGCGGGACCGAAAACGCGGTCACGCTGATATCGGAACACGGGGCCGAAAGCTGGCCGCGCATAGGCAAGGACGCCGTTGCGGCAAAGTTGGCGGCGCGTATCGCAGAGGCCCTCGTTTGACTGTAGAAATCCAATTTCAATGGGAAGCAGATGCGGATCAATCCCTTGGTTTGCCGTCCTATGAAACGGCAGGTGCCGCTGGTGCGGATTTGCGCGCAAATTTCGTAGACCAAGCTGCGCTGACACTCACCCCGTTTGGCCGTGCTTTGGTACCGACGGGTTTGCGTATGGCGATCCCTTCTGGGTTTGAAGTACAGATAAGGCCGCGGTCCGGTTTGGCACTGAAACATGGTGTCACGCTGGCCAATGCGCCGGGGACCATTGATAGCGATTATCGCGGTCCGCTTGGGGTCATCCTAATAAATCTCGGTGAAAGTGAATTCACAGTGACCCATGGGATGCGTATTGCGCAGATGGTGGTCGCACCCGTTGTGCAGGCCAACTTTGACGTGGTGAAAACACTAACCGATACAGCGCGCGGCGCAGGCGGATTTGGATCAACGGGCCAATGATTATGGTTGGCACAATGGCAATTACCCTTTGGGTGATTGGAATGGCGATGAAGGTGCCTATTGCAGTGCGCTGGAACATGATGGCGATTCTGATCGGCGCTGTAATTCTGGGTCACCTCATTTTGCCAAATGGGCATCCTTTGCGAATGGCGACGGGGGGCGATGCGCGGCTTTGGGTCATCATCTTTGTGCTCGCTGTTTTGATCTGGGGCTATCGCAAGCTGTTGGGTAAGTTGCGCGCGCGGGTGGCCCAAAACGAAGCTCCCGTTGTGCAATCGGGTAGTTTTTCCGAAACCGAACTCGACCGTTATGCCCGTCATATTATTCTGCGCGAAGTTGGCGGCCCGGGCCAAAAAGCCCTGCGCAATGCCCGTGTTTTAGTGGTGGGGGCCGGTGGTCTGGGCGCACCTGCCTTGCAATATCTGGCTGCTGCTGGCGTTGGTACAATCGGGGTGATCGATGATGATGTCGTCGAAAACGCCAACCTGCAACGACAGGTCATTCACCTTGATCGCAATATTGGCATGCCGAAGGTCCATTCAGCAGCAGAGGCGATGAAAGCACAAAACCCGTTTGTAACTGTCTTGCCTTATCACCGTCGACTGGATGTTGAAAATGCGGCGGCGCTGTTTGCGGAATATGATTTGGTGCTGGACGGCTCTGACAATTTTGCCACCCGCTATCTGGTAAATGAAACGGCCGTGGCAACTGAAACGCCCCTGATCGCGGCGGCACTGACGCAATGGGAAGGGCAAATCAGCCTTTATGACGCCGCCAATGGGACACCTTGCTACGCTTGTGTGTTTCCACAAACCCCTGACCCTTCTTTGGTGCCAAGTTGCGCCGAGGCAGGCGTAATCGGGCCGCTGCCCGGCGTTTTGGGGTCAATGATGGCGGTTGAGGCGGTCAAACACATCACTGGCGCAGGCGAAGGCCTAAGCGGTCGATTGCTGATTTATGATGCACTTTATGCGCAAGTACGTACGATTTCCGTCAAACCAAGCGCTGATTGCCCTGTTTGCCAAGGGCGCGGCGCAAGGGCGACATAATTTCTACGCTGCAACTGGCGGCGTGAACGTTCAAACACTACCTGTCATGCAAAGGAGAATTCCCATGACAAATCCACTTCTCGCGAAATGGGACACACCATTTGGCCTGCCGCCTTTCGATCTGATTTCTGACGATGATTACACGCCAGCGGTCGCAACTGCGCTGGCCAGTTCCCGCGCCAATATCGCAGCCATTGCCGACGATCCTGCTACCCCTGATTTTGCCAATACGGTCGAGGCGCTAGAGCGTGCTGATGAAACTCTGGGTCGCGTTTTGGGTGCATTTTATAATGTGGCTGGTGCAGACAGTAACCCTGCGCGTGAGGCATTGCAGCGTGAATTTGCACCGCTACTTAGCGCTTACAGCTCTGAGGTGTCAGAAAATAAAGCGCTGTTTGCCCGCGTTCAAGCCGTTTGGGATAAGCGCGAAGAGCTTGATCTGACGGATGAACAACAGCGCGTCTTGATGCTGACCCATCGCGGGTTCGTCCGCGCAGGGGCACAATTAGAAGGTGTCGCTGCTGAAAATCTGCGCGCTGCCAAGTCGCGTCTTTCCGTGCTTGGAACCGATTTCGTGCAAAACCTGCTTGCCGATGAACGCGAATGGTTCATGCCATTGGCGGCTGATGATCTTGTTGGATTGCCTGACTTTGTGATCGCCACAGCAAAGGCCGCGGGCGACGAAAAGGATGCGGGCGGGCCTGTCGTGACCCTGTCGCGGTCGCTGATTGTGCCGTTTTTGCAGTTCTCTGGGCGCCGTGATCTGCGCCAAAAGGCGTATGAGGCTTGGGGCGCACGCGGGGCAAACGGGGGCAAAACGGACAATCGCGCGATTGCTGCCGAGACGCTTAAGCTGCGCGAAGAGCGCGCAAAACTGCTTGGCTATGAAAGCTTTGCCGATTTCAAACTAGAAACCGAAATGGCGGGAACACCGCAAGCAGTCCGCGATTTGCTGATGAATGTCTGGGAACCTGCAAAGGCGGCTGCCCTGGATGATGCTGCAATCCTCGAACGAATGTTGCACGCAGAAGGCTTTGATGGCCCGCTGGAGCCTTGGGATTGGCGCTATTATTCCGAAAAGCGGCGCAAGGAATTGCATGATCTGGATGAAGCAGAGCTGAAGCCGTACCTGCAACTTGACCGGATGATTGAAGCATCTTTTGCCTGTGCCAACCGCCTATTCGGTCTAGAATTCGAACCAATAGAAGGGCCAGTCTACCACCCCGATGTGCGCCTTTGGGAAGTGACCCGCGACGGCGCGCACGTGGCCGTTTTCATCGGTGATTACTTTGCGCGTGGATCAAAACGGTCAGGTGCTTGGTGTTCTGCAATGCAATCGCAGCATCGCCTGTCGGGTGATGTGCGTCCGCATGTCGTGAACGTCTGCAATTTCGCCAAGCCAGAGGCGGGCAAGCCTGCGCTGTTGTCTTATGATGATGCACGCACGTTGTTCCATGAATTTGGCCATGCACTTCACCAGATGTTGTCTGACGTGACCTATGAAAGCATCTCTGGCACGTCGGTGTCGCGTGATTTTGTTGAATTACCAAGCCAGCTTTATGAGCATTGGTTAGAGGTGCCAGAGGTTTTGGCCGAATTTGCGACCCACGCGGACACGGACGAGGCGATGCCGACCGATTTGCTGAACCGCATGTTGGGGGCCGCGACCTATGACATGGGGTTCCAGACCGTCGAATATGTGGCCTCTGCTTTGGTCGATCTAGAGTTCCACAATGGGCCAGCGCCTGCCGATCCAATGCAGAAACAGGCTGAAATTCTGGAAAGCATCGGCATGCCGCGCGCAATCCGGATGCGTCATGCGACCCCGCACTTTGCACACGTATTTGCTGGCGACGGGTATTCCAGTGGCTACTACAGTTACATGTGGTCCGAGGTGATGGACGCGGATGCATTTGCTGCGTTCGAAGAGGCTGGCGACCCGTTTGATCCGGCCACCGCTAAATTGCTAGAACAGACCGTGCTTTCTTCAGGCGGTTCTGTGGATGCAGCAGAGCTATATAAGGCGTTTCGCGGTCGTTTGCCGGGGGTAGAGGCGCTTTTGAAAGGGCGCGGATTGGACAAGGCGGCTTAGTCGCGGATTTCCGCGTCGGCCACACCCCACAGGGCAGATTTCGGAACCCAGCCGCGATAGCCACCTGCGGTCAGTTCGCACCAGTCTGGCGTGCAGTCTTCTAGGCGGGCGACGACGCCCGGCTCTAGCGTTGCGTTTTCAAGCGCGTCTTGCTGGGGGCGTGAACGCAAGGCTGTTTGCTCGCCTTCGACCACAACTGTCCGGGCCCCTGACAGCATCCGGTAATGCACCCAGCCGCCTTGACCGTCGCGGTCGATCACGCGCCGCCAATGGCCGTATTCTGCGATTACTTGCAACGGCATATCGCGACGTTTGAACACCCAGTCGATCCGGTGGGACAGTGACGGGCCACGACGCACGTTTGCTTCGTTTGCGCGCAAGGATACAAATCGCGGCAGCGGCAAGTTGGTTTCCGGCCCGATAGCGGGACCCGCATCATTTTGTTGTGCGTTGCCGATGGTCGTGCTGAGACAGACCACAAGAATTGCGGTCCGGATCACACGACGCCAATGCGCCAATACACCCATTGTTTGCCCTTACTGCTCTTTTTTGTGGTGCGCGGTTCTTGTGCTGCGCGTCCCTTTGGCGCAACCTGCCATGCAAAGGCGAATTTGAAAACCCAAAGGAGGGACTTGCATGCCAGGTAAGCATTTGAGTGTTGTCGTGACGCGACGGTTACCCGAGGTCGTCGAGACCCGCCTGAAAGAACTTTTCGATGTTCAGTTGCGCGATGATGACACGCCGATGACGACCGAAGAACTGGCCGACGCAATGGCGCGCGCTGATGTCTTGGTCAGTACCATCACAGACCAGATTGATGCCAAGCTGTTGGGTCGTGCGGGTGAAAAACTGAAACTGATTGCCAACTATGGTGCTGGCGTTGACAATATCGATGTCGCAACCGCCCGCCAACGCGGCATTCATGTGTCCAACACGCCCGGGGTGATGACCGAAGATACCGCCGATATGGTGATGGCTTTGATCTTGGCTGTGACCCGTCGGATGGCCGAAGGCATGCAATTGGCAAAATCCGGTGACTGGTCGGGTTGGTCGCCAACTGCGATGCTTGGCGGTCGTTTGCGCGGTCGTCGTTTAGGTATTTTGGGAATGGGCCGGATTGGTCAAGCCGTGGCCCGCCGTGCGGCCGCGTTTGGCATTCAGGTACATTATCATAACCGCAAACGCCTGCGCCCCGAGGTCGAAGAAGAATTGGATGCGACCTATTGGGAAAGCCTTGATCAGATGGTTGCGCGCGTTGATATTTTGTCGATCAATTGCCCGCATACGCCATCTACTTTTCATCTTCTAAATGCGCGTCGTTTGAAGCTAATGAAACCTGATGCGGTGATCGTGAATACTTCGCGCGGCGAAGTGATTGATGAAAATGCGCTGACCCGCATGCTGCGCACAGGCGAGATTGCAGGCGCCGGTCTGGACGTGTTCGAGCGTGGTCACGAGATTAACCCACGCCTTAAGGAACTGCCGAACGCGATTTTGCTGCCGCACATGGGATCAGCTACCATTGAAGGGCGGATCGAGATGGGCGAAAAAGTCATCGTGAACATCAAAACCTTTGCAGATGGCCATAGGCCACCTGATCTTGTCGTGCCGTCAATGCTTTGACCTAAGGGTGCTTTTGAACCGCTGACCCGCAACTGTTGTCGGTTTTGTGCACAAAGCGGTCGGCTGGTTCTGTCGCTTTGTTTTCAATTCGCGCACATTGTGCATCAAAGGTGCCCAAGGGAGTCGCGCGCATGAAAACGCAAGTTAAAGCATTGGTTGTTGGTGGTGGTGCCGTTGGCACATCAATTGCGTATCACTTGGCCAAAGCAGGCTGGGACGACGTCATGCTGCTTGAGCGGGACGAGCTGACATCAGGCTCTACATGGCATGCGGCAGGATTGTTGCCGCTGTTTAACATGTCGTTCGCGACGACATATATCCACAAATACTCGGTCGATTTTTATAAATCGCTTGAGGCTGAAACCGGCCTGAATGCGGGTTTCGCTGTCGTGGGCAACCTGCGCATGGCCCAGACCCAAGAGCGCATGGATGAATACATGCTTTATGCATCCACGGCTGAAACTTGCGATGTGCCTTACGTTTGGATGACCCCTGATGAGATCAAGGCGAAATGGCCGCTGATCCGCACTGAAGACCTGAAAGGTGCGCTTTATCACCACACCGACGGCTATATTAACCCCGCTGATGTGACCCAAGCTATGGCCAAGGGTGCGCGTCAGCGCGGCGTGATGATTGAACGAAAGTGGCAGGCGGACGCCTTTAATTGGAACGGCGACGCGTGGGAAGTAACGTGCACGAAAATGGTCGAAAAGGGCGGCAATCTTGTCCCGTCCGACGAGCAGATTGTCGTGACCGCCGAACACGTTGTGACCGCATCGGGAAACCACGCGCAAACCACAGCCAAGAAATTGGGCATAAAGATGCCCGCGATTCCCGTCGAACATCAGTTCGTAGTGTTGGATCAAGACCCCGCGCTGGTTGAATTTCGCGCGGCCGGAAATGTTGAGCATCCCGTCGTGCGCGATGCCGACGCGCAGTCCTATGTGCGCGAAGAACGCGGCGGCTGGATTTTGGGTGTCTACGAGAAAGGCGCACCCGCAGTCTTTGAATACGGTGTGCCGGATAGTTTCCGCGCGGATTTGTTTCCCCTCGATCTGGAACGGATCGAAGAACAATATATGGCGATGATCCACCGCATCCCGTCTTGCGAAGAAAGCGGGCTGAAGGACGATTTTAACGGTCCAATTTGCTACACGCCGGATGGTAACCCGCTGGTTGGACCTGCCCCCGGATTGCGCAATATGTGGCTGGCCGAAGGGTTTTCTTTCGGCATCACGGCGGCGGGCGGAACTGGCTATTATCTGGCCCAGATGATGGTCGAGGGCGAAGCCGAGATTGACATGGCGTCACTTGATCCCAAGCGCTACGGCGATTGGATGACGACCGAATTTGCGGCACGCAAAAACGAAGAATGCTATGACCACGTTTACGTGCTGCACCACCCCGACGAAGAACGCCCAGCGTGCCGTCCGTTGCGCACATCACCGGCCTATGACCGCCAAGCCGCGCGGGGCGCGCAGTTTGGTTTCGTGAATGGATGGGAGCGTCCAAACTATTTTGCCCCGTTGGGTTTTGATGATCATGCAGCGCGGTCGTTCCGCCGCGGTGGTTGGTGGAAACATGCTGTGGAAGAAGCAAAAGCAATGCGCGAGGGCGTCGGCCTGATCGACGCGACCGCCTTTACCAAACATATCGTCAAAGGCCCCGGTGCGACTGCGTTTCTGGACTGGTTCACGACGAACAAACTGCCCCGGATTGGTCGGATCAACCTGACCTATGCGCTGACCGATCACGGCACGACACGCACGGAATACACGATCGTGCGGTTGTCAGAGGACGAGTACTATTTGGTCTCTGCGGGCGCTTGGACGGCCTATGATGCTGATTTTCTGCGCAAAGCTGTTGCGGACAAAGAAGCTGACTTTGGGCGCATCGAAGTACAGAATGTGACCACACAGTGGGGTGTTTTTGCGATTGCTGGGCCAAAGTCGCGTGATGTTTTGAATGCAATCATCAAGGACGCTGATCCTGCAACAGCGCTTTCTAACAAGCGTTTCCCGTGGTTGTCCGCAAAGCAGATCGAACTGGGCATGTGTCCGGTCAATGCGATCCGTGTGGCTTATACAGGCGAGCTGGGTTGGGAATTGCATCACCCGATCGAAATGCAGAACTACCTGTTTGATCTGCTGGAAAAGGCGGGCGAACCGCATGGCATGAAGCTTGTGGGTGCACGTGCACAAAACTGGCTGCGGCAGGAAAAATCCTACCGTGCGTTCGGCAATGAACTTGGCCGTGACGCTACCCCGCTCGAGGCCGATTTGCCGCGATTTGTTGATTTGTCTAAGGACTTTAACGGCAAAGCCGCGATGGAAGCCAAGGGCATCCGTTCAAAGTGCGTCACACTGTTGATTTATGGACCCGCAGACGCCGACCCTTGGGGCCGTGAGGCGCTTTATGCGATGGACGGCACCCGCGTTGGGCGCTTGACGTCGGGCGGATATTCGGTGGCTTTCGAAAAGTCGATTGGCATGGGCTACGTCAAACCAGAACAGGCCGTGGTTGGCACGAAACTGCAAGTCAAAATGCTGGACCAGCTTTGGAATGCAGAGGTCGTAGAAGACAGCCCGTACGATCCCAAGAACGCCGCAATCCGTGTGGATGGTTGACAGATGCGCGCTGGTAAGGTGGGTTTAAACCCACCTTACGTTTGCGAAAGGGATGCACATGTCAGACAAGATTGCCGTTGAAAACATCAATACACCGGGCCAAACGGCGAATGTCGACAAGGCGAAATACCTTGCGATGAAAGATGCGATGCTTGCTACTTTGCCCAAGGCGTCACCAGGAATGACCGCAAGAGAGGCAAAGGAAGCCGCCATACCGCACCTGCCCGAAGCGCTATTTCCTGGCGGGGCAACATCGGGCTGGTGGCTGAAATGTGTGCAACTGGACCTTGAAGCAAAAGGCGTAGTGGTGCGCGAAGCAACCAAGCCTTTACGTTTTCATCTGACCTAGCCGGGTTTTACGGGCCGCAAGTGGTGATGTTTGCACGCCATTGGCGTCAAAGCTTTCGGGTGCCAGCCACGCCTCGAACCCCGCTTGGATAGGCCGCTCAAGGCGTCGTATCTCTATTCATTGTGCCGATAACCCAGCTCATCGAACACCAGCTACGCTATCAGATAATAGTTTAGGTCGCCATAACCGTCCGTTTGAGAGCGGGTGAGAAAGTGATTAATCCCCACTGTGTCGGGGTTCAGGCGGTACAACATCACAAGTGCGCCCATGCATCGGCGTATGTGGAACAGGCGGACGGCCTTGCCAAACGGGAACTGGTGCGCCGATTGGTTAGCCTTACGCGTTTTTGTGCTGTGTCATGTGAACCTGCCGGGTGAGAGGGCGGCGATTGCTTGTGCTGGAATGTCCGAGGGTGCGCCGCTGATCAGGTCCGCCA
>NZ_JAFMHR010000099.1 GCF_017854415.1 Yoonia sp.
AGATAGTTCATCTTCGCAATGCTACGCTGTTATGTCTCGCTGAGCGTCTCGCTGAAAACTTTTCAGAACTTATCAGTTATCGGCTAAGTTATTGATTTTAATGGTGCCCCCACACGGACTCGAACCGCGGACCTACTGATTACAAATCAGTTGCTCTACCAGCTGAGCTATAGGGGCACTGGTGCATCTTTCGATGTGTCGGAACGAACCGATTGCGCGGCGTATAACAGGATGAAACGCGCTATGGCAATGGTGTTTTAACACCCAAATCGCAAAAAAACTTAAAGCCGAAACAGCCCCAGTCAAACACACATGCAAAACAGGTTTCATGACGGGCAAATCGCCCTATGATGTTGCGACATTAACCCCAAAAAAAGGCCAGCAGCATGCAAATCGCGTTTCATATCGGCGCAAATTGCACAGACGAAGATCGGCTGCTTAAATCCATTTTGCGCAATACCAGCGCGCTATTGCAGCAAGGCATCGCCGTCCCAGGTCCCGGAAAATACCGCGCGCTGTTGCGTGAAACGATCCAAGGCCTCGATGGCGCCCCGCCTTCGGAAGATGCACGAGAAATCCTGCTTGATGCGATTGTCGAAGAAGATGACGTCAAGCGCATCGTCCTGAGCAACGACAACTTTATAGCCATCCCCAAGCGGGTCTTTGACCACGGCGTATTTTATCCTCAGACCGAAGGCAAAGTGCGTGGCATGTGCCGCCTTTTTCCAGATGATAAGTTGTCGTTCTTCTTCAGCATACGCAACCCGGTTAGCTACCTGCAAGACATCGCCCAGCGCGCCGAGGCCGAAACCTTGCGGGATTATTTGGGTCCATTTCACCCTCTTGAACTGAAATGGTCGGATGTCATTCGACGCATCAAGCGCGCGGCTCCTGATGCCCCGCTTCATGTGTGGTGCACCGAAGATACACCGCTGATATGGGAGGACCTGATCCGCCTACAAACCGGTGTCGCTGCAGATACACCCCTCAAGGGGCGGTTTGATGTCCTGTCGCGCATTATTTCGCCCGAGGGGATCGCGGTTCTGAAAGCCGCGAGCATGCCCGATGATCGTGTCGCGCGGCATGACTGCATCGCCGATTTACTTGATACCTACGCAATGCCCGACGCGATCGAAGAACAGATCAATCTGCCAGAACTTAGCCCAGAGTTGATCACGGCCATGTCGCAAAGTTACGAGGATGATCTTGCGCTGATCGATGACATGGAAGGGGTGGATCTGATCCTCCCCTTCAACTGATCTTACATTCCTAAGGCCGCGAGATACATTTCCATGACAGCTTCTTCTTCGGCCAAATCATTGGCGTCACGCTTGCGCATGGCGACAATCTTGCGCAGAACTTTGGTATCGTAACCGCGGCCTTTGGCCTCTGCCATGACTTCTTTTTGTGCGTCTGCGATGTCTTTCTTCTCTGCCTCAAGGCGTTCGTAACGCTCTACAAACTGGCGAAGCTCTTGGCCGGCGACGGTGCTTGCGGTTTCTGTTACGGAATCGTTCATCAAAGCTCTCCTGAAAGGTTGCCTTTGACTAGCGGCTACCCCACCCACCCGCAACCCTTGCGAAGGTCGGCAACCCGCGTTAGGTCGGTCAAAACGCGAGGTGGTCATGGAAATTATTGTTTGGATTGGCGCCGCACTTTCGGGCCTTGGCATTTGCGGGATGGTTTACAGCATTGTGGCTGTCGCACGCGCCAAACGCGCAGGGTTACCTGATGAAGAACTTCGTGCACGGATTTCAACAATATTGCCGATCAATCTGATCGCGCTTTTTGTATCGATGATCGGGCTAATGGCCGTAATCATCGGCGTGATGCTGGGCTAAGTGCCGCTTAGTCTGCCGGGCAAAACACCTGATAGATACGTTCGAGCATTGGACGCACCCGCGGATCAGACAAACTGTAGTGCATGCTACGGCCGTTTCGCACACAACTAACCAGACCGTCACTGCGCAACTTCAACAGCTGCCCCGAGACATAGGACTGGCTAGCACCAACCGCAGTTTCAAGTTCGCCAACGGTCATATCACCCGGCACAAGCGCGCATAGAATACGAAGCCGCCCAGGGTTTGACAGCGCTTTCATCATTTCAGCGGCTTCTACAGCTGCTTCATCCATACGGTCGGCCATTGTTTCAACTGAGGTTGTCATAAACCTAATTCCAAAATCTTAGACATTCCAATATTGAAATGTATTAAAGTTATGCTATATTCATATCAAAGGAGACCCGAAATGACACCAGATGTAAAAGCATTCTTTGATAACGCGACCAATACTGTGTCCTATGTCGTGCGCGAACCGCAAGGTAGTGCATGTGCTATTATTGATAGCGTCTTGGATTATGATCAAGCCGCAGGTCGCACAGATACAAGTTCAGCAGATGATATTATCGCTTGGATCAAGGCCGAGGACTTGCAAGTCGCATGGATTCTAGAAAGCCACGTGCATGCAGATCACCTGTCTGCCGCGCCCTATCTGCAAGAGGCATTAGGCGGCAAGATCGGGATCGGTGCAAACATAACTGTGGTTCAAGATACATTCGGCAAAGTCTTTAACGAAGGCACCGAATTCGAACGTGACGGTTCACAGTTTGACGCATTGTTCGCCGATGGCGACAGCATTCATATTGGCCAAATGCGGGTCGATGTGATGCACACGCCCGGCCACACGCCAGCTTGTCTTACTTATGTAGTCGGTGATGCTGCATTCGTCGGCGACACATTGTTCATGCCTGACTTTGGAACCGCGCGCTGCGATTTCCCCGGTGGATCGGCCGAGGACTTGTTCCATTCGATCCAGAAAATATTGGCCCTGCCTGACAAAACCCGTGTTTTTGTAGGCCACGACTACAAAGCACCGGGACGCGATGAATTCGCATGGGAAACGACCATAGGCGAGCAAAAAGCACTGAACGTGCATATTGGCGAAGGACGCCCGATGGCCGATTTTGTCACCATGCGCGAAACCCGCGACGCGACGTTGGGAATGCCACGGCTGATTTTGCCTTCGCTGCAAACTAACATGCGGGCCGGTCACTTTCCGGAGCCAGAAGACAACGGTAAAAGCTACTTCAAAGTGCCAATAAACGCGCTTTAAGCGATAGAAATAGGAAGAATTCGTCATGCCAATGGATTGGATTATGGGGCTCGCCGGTGGCGTGCTAATCGGGATAGCTGCGGCCATCTATCTACTTGTGAACGGCAAGGTCATGGGGGCCTCGGGGATTATCGGGGGGCTGGTCGATGGCAGTGGTCGCCACGAATTGCGCGAACGTGGGGCGCTGATCGCAGGCCTCGTGATTGTACCTGCTATTGCCGCACTGATGATGGGTGGCAGTCAGACTTTCCTGACCGATAACTGGGCGGTGATCATTGCCGCAGGCCTTTTGGTCGGGGTCGGCACACGTTTAGCCAATGGCTGCACATCGGGACACGGTGTCTGCGGCATTTCGCGCCTGTCACTGCGCGGGATCGTGGCGACAGCGTTTTACATCGGCGCGGGCGGCCTGACAGTCGTTATCTTCAAACATGTTCTAGGAGTAATCTGATGCGCAGTTTCGTTTCATTTATCGTCGGCGCATTGTTTGGTTTAGGCCTGTTAACATCTGGCATGACCGACACGACCAAAGTGCAAGGATGGCTTGATATTTTCGGCAACTGGGACCCGACGTTGGCCTTTGTTATGGGCGGGGCGATCATTCCAATGGCAATTGCGTGGCAGCTCACACGCGGGCGCAAACCGGTCTTGGCAGCAGCATTTCCCGCGCCGCCCGAGCCTACGCTTGGCCGCAACTTGGTCGTTGGCTCGACTTTGTTCGGCATGGGGTGGGGTCTTGCCGGATTGTGCCCTGGACCCGCGCTCGCGTCGCTTAGCTTTGGTGGCATTGGTGGACTGTTGTTTGTCTTGGCGATGATTGCTGGTATGGCCATTGCACCACCTATTCGCGCAAGGCTGCACGAGCAAACTGCCGCAGCTTAAGAGGACCACTATGGATATCAAACAGCTTAGCCCCACGTTCGCCGTTTCACCCCAGATCGGGGTCGAGGACATTCCCGCAATTGCTGCGGCCGGATATACCGCGATTATCTGCAACCGGCCCGACCAAGAGGTCCCACCGTCGCATCAAGCCAGTGCTATTGGCGAGGCAGCGGCAGCGGCCGGACTGGCGTTCATGATCCACCCTGTCACGCACCAAGGGTTGAACATGGAACTAATTGCAGGCCAAAAAGCTGACATGGCGACAGCAAGCGGCCCCATCTTGGCCTATTGCGCGTCTGGCACACGGTCTTCGATCGTCTGGTCATTCGCGCAGGCGGGCGACATGCCGACACAAGATATCATCGCGGCAACATCTGCTGCGGGATATGATCTAGGAGGCATGGGCCCGCAAATAGACGCAATCGCTAATCGCTAATCGGACGCGTCCAAGGCAACATCAAACGCCAGATCCGTTTCAAACGGGTCTGGCGTTTGCGCATCCGCGGCCAAGTCGATTGGGAAATCCATCCCGTTTTCAACAGCGACCGGCGCCTTTGCATCCCCGCCACCAGACGTCAGCTCGTGAAGATCAAGAACTGGTGCCGCTTGCAATCGCACTGCGCGCATTCCACCGCTTTGACCCAATTTGGCTTGCGCCACCTCTTGCCCATCCGCAGAAAGAAGCCTGACTGATGTGACACTGCATCCCGGCAGCGGCAGAACCGCCCCAACCTGCAAGCCACGCGCCATGGCCAATGGCAACTTGAACCGGTGCAACAGCGCCGTGATTGTCGCAGGCGCGTCCTGCACAGCTTTTGGAAATGCGACACTCCAATCTGATTTCTCTGCGGCGGGCGGAACGGTTGCCTCTGGCACTTCGGCCAGCGGTAGCGCCATCAACAACAACCCTTGCCTATCGGCTGGCCCCAGTTGCACATTCATCTGCACAACGCGGTACAGGCAATCGTCCAACAACAGGCCAGCCGTCCTCGTATCGGAAATCTTGCCTTCATGCGTGACTTGATCCCCCCAACCGTCGAAATCCGTCCCGCGTACGGCCTGCGGAAAAGCCCCCAGAAAACCCGCGATCATCGGATCACACATCATCTGATCAGTCAGCGTGGGTGCGCGATCATCAACCGCTTGCGGTGACAAAACCCCCATGGTTTCCATTTCAAGCACTGCGGCACGCAACTGCATATCAAGGGCAATCAATCCAACCAAACGTTCCTGTCGGTGCAACCCAATAAGCATCAACCCATCTGGCAACCCATCCAGCATCACATCAAGACCACTTATCTCTTCTGCCACGCTTGAAACCGCGAGCACCAAACCGACAGTATCATTTGCGGCCTTGGTCAACGCCAAACGGACAGCGCGCGACGACGTCAGCGGGTTTTCCGCAACATCGGCGTCTTGCGAACGTGTCATCCGTCGCAGCAGTGTCGCATGTGTGCTTTCGGTCATATCCCCGCCACAGATGAATTGTAGCGATCTTACCCTTGCAAAGGTTACGTTTTCTCTAACGCGGCCTCTGTTTCAACCGTGCGCAAGATCACACGGAACGCAGCCCCTTTTTCAAGTGGGAGATACAGCACTTCTCCGCCCAATCGCATCATGATCTCGCGGCAGATCGCAAGCCCTAGCCCAGCGCCACCGGCCTTGCCCTGATCAGCCACGCGCGAAAATTTCTCGAAGATAAGCTCTTGATTTTCCGGTGATATACCGCTGCCATTGTCGATGAAATCGACGTGCACTTTGCCACTCTGACGGGTCACGCGTATCTGCAATGTTGGATCGTCTGCGTTGCAATACTTGCGCGCATTCGCGATCAGATTAATGAAGACTTGGACCAAGCGATCAAGGTCGGTGGTTAATGTAATATCCTCGGCGCTTTCGTCGCGTAAAACTGTCAAAACGCCGTCGTGCAAACCCGCAGCCCCAACCGCACGATCAAGCGACGCGCCAAGCTTGCCTGTTTGTTCATGCAAAACGACCTGCCCGTTTTCCAGCACCGATAAATCCAAAAGATCATCCAGCAATCGGGTTAGCCGGATTGCTTCGTCGTGGATAATACCTGCATACCGGTTCAGCGTGTCTTGCGGCATATTCCCGTCGCCGATAATTTCGGAGAACGACCGGATTGATGTCATCGGTGTACGTAGTTCATGACTGATCTGGCTTAGAAATGCGTCTTTCTGGATCGAAAGCGCCGTCAGCTTTGTATTGGCATCGCGCAACGCGCGGGCGGTACGCTCCTGCTCGGCGGACTTCGCCTCGAGCCGGTTGGAATATTCAAGGATTTGCGCGGCTTCGTCCGCCACAGCAATCAAATCCTCGACCGACACACTGCTGCCGCCAATAAGCTGCCCGATCATTGCATGCGACGTCGCCGCGCCCACTGAACCGGCCAATTCACGCTCTAGCCGTTCGATAAAGGCTGGCGTGACTTCTGGCAAAAATCCCGGCTTGCCTTGGGCGATGGCCTCTTGTTCAAAAATCTCTTGTGATTTTACGCTGCCGATAATGCGCTGGGACATGATTAATAGGTCCTCTGCGCCGGCTGCTGCGGCCGTCCAAGCGCGAGCGGCAGTTGAATGATCAAAAACGTTGACGAATTGCGCGCCCTGCAAACGTTCCAGCGGAGCTGGAAATGTCACCAGAGAAAAAAGAACAAACATCGCGGTGTTTAAAATCATCGACCACATGATGCCGTGCACCAGTGGGTCCATACCGGAAATCCCGAACAGCGCCTGCGGGCGCAGCCATGAAATCCCAATGATGCCATTGTCCATCACCGCTTGGCTGATAAACGCATCGACGCCAAAGCTGGGCAAAAACAAGGTCCACATCCAGACCAACAGCCCCGTCAACAGCCCTGCCCCCGCACCGATCCCCGTGGCCGCGCGCCAAAACAGCCCGCCTAGCATTGCAGGCAAGATTTGTACGGCACCGGTAAACGAAATCAGACCGATGGCAGCCAATGCAGTGCCGCCGCCGGACATGCGGTAGTACAGAAAGCCCAACGCCAAGATAGCAGCGATTGACAGCCTGCGCGCCAATAGGGTGACAGAGCGGATATCGCCGGAAAACATCGCGTGTTGGTTGGCTTGCCGGTTCAGCCAGATCGGGACGACAATATGGTTAGACACCATCGTCGCCAAAGCAATCGTAGCTACAATCACCATAGAGGTGGCCGAAGATAAGCCCCCCAAAAAGGACAAAACAGCCAATCCCCCCTGCCCTTGATGCAAAGGCACAGTCAGCACGAACAGGTCAGGATTGCTGCCAGCAGGTAACAAATCGAGGCCGATTACCGCGATCGGGACCACAAAGAGGCTCATCAAAAACAAGTAAAGCGGGAAAGCCCAGCTTGCGACGTGCAGATGACGCTCGTCTGTGTTTTCAACGACAAGAACCTGAAACATGCGCGGCAGGCACAAGAACGCGGCGCCCGACAAAAAGATCAGACTGATCCAGCGGCTGCCGTTTTGTTCCCACAACACGATCTCGGAACTGTCGATACGTTCGAGCATTTGCGTGGGGCCGCCTGCGATCCCCCAGACTACAAAAACACCAACCGCTACCAGAGCCAAAAGTTTAACGACGGCTTCAACCGCGATGGCCATCACAATGCCATTGTGGCGTTCATTCGCGTCCAGATTACGCGTGCCAAAAAGAATGGTGAACACCGCAAGTCCAACAGCCACCCACATCGCTGATGCGTTCAGTTCGGCCGTTTGCCATGTGACGCCTTCGACCTGCGCGAAAACTGCAAACGACAGGGTGACAGATTGAAGCTGTAGCGCAATGTATGGCGTGCCTGCGATGACCGAAATCACCGTCACAATCATGCCAAGCATCGTTGATTTTCCGAACCGTGATGAAATGAGGTCGGCAATCGACGTGATCCGTTGTGCGCGCCCGATCCGCACCAAGCGGCGCAGAACCCACCACCAGCCAACCATCACGAGGGTCGGGCCCAGGTAAATCGTGACGAATTCCAATCCCGACCGCGCAGCATAGCCCACGGCCCCATAAAACGTCCAAGCTGTGCAATAAATACTGATCGAAAGCGTATATATCCATGGCGACTGCAGAAAACCCGCACGCCCCTCGGCCGCACGCCGCTCGGCCCAAAATGCCACGGCAAAAAGCATCGTCACATAGCATAGCGCCACAATAATCAGGGCATTGAAGGACATCATGTGTGGGGATCTTCTGCAGAGCCCGGAGGTGGGTCAGCGCGAATGCGGCTAGCAAGAAATGCGGCCAACACAATCAACAACACCCAAACGCCAAAGATATAAATGAGCCCGGCAGACCCAATCTGTGCGGCCTCTGGGTCATGCGCCCACGTCAAGGGCAGCGCCCATAATATTGCCCCCAGAAAGGGCAAAAACCTTGCCGCATCGCGCACGCGGCGCTGTCGATAATTTTGCCGTTGCAAAAAGATCGGCGGCTTGGGGGGACCGCTCATGCCTCCATAAAGTTGCGGACGTAGTCACGCACCTCTGTGTTGGAAAACGGCTTGGTCATAAAGTGATTTGCACCAAGACGCTGCGCCAATTCGCGGTCCTTTTCCTGACCACGGGCCGTCAACATCATCACGGGGATATTTTTGGTAACATCTGTCGCACGCAAGTCACGCAGAATATCGAAACCGCTGCGCCCGGGCAGCATCACATCAAGGATGATCATATCGGGCGGCATCGCCAGCACTTTGCGCATCGCGGTTGTGCCGTCCTCGTGCGTGTGGACGGTCCAGCCATCGCGGGACAGAATAAAACTGAGCGCTTCGATGATGTTTGGTTCATCTTCGATCAGAAGGACGCGTTTGCCCATCTCTTCGCCTCCTATCTTATCCACTTCGCAAAGCGGGTCCTCTTGCGGTTAACTATTGCCCGCTTCTGAGGTGAAGTCAAAGTGCTGTTTCCACGCGCACACCCTTCATTGCGGGTTCGCGGCGACTGGCGCAGTTCGCGCGTGGACAGATGCGACAAGACACGCCGACAGGCTGGGCGATACTCGCGGTTTCTGGCGGGTCTGGCATGACCAGCATCGTGCTTTGCACAGGCGTCGGCACGTCAAAACGCGGGCTGGGTCGCGTGTCGGCAATTGCATAACACAACAGCCGGGTGGCGCTTGATCCGGGCAAAGCCACCTCAAGCCGGATTGGCTGTGCTGGCCGGTTCAAAGCCGCATAAAGTGGCCAAAGCGGACAAGCCCCGCCCGTCCGCGGCAACGCAAACCCCGGCACAGGTTTAACAAGCGTCAGCACACCTGCGGCATCACAAGCAGCCATCCCGATAGGCGGATGGCCCTGCCCCGTAGGCAGACTGGCCAAACGGCGCAGTACGGTCGCAAATGAAGCTTGGAACGCCTGCGCCAAAGCTGCGGGGTTATAGTTGCGGACGCGGCAAGCATCCTCGAACCCGGCTAGCGGCAGAAGTGCCGCGTCTTTGAGGTATTGCGTGGCCTGACTTTCCAGCAGTGCCTTTGCGCCGTCTCTTAGACCGCTATCGGCGACCAATTTCTGCAGATCAGCGTCAGGCGCTTCCAACGGGGCCAAATGAAAACCAGTCTTGGCCAAGTACCTCTCGAGTTGCTCGGCAGGATCAGCTTGATCAATATCTGCATCCGGCGCCTCAAGGTACGCAACCAATGCTTCGCTGCTGTTGGCCAAACGGAGGCTGTCATTGTGGATGTTCTCGTGAAATCGCCGTTGCCAGTCTTCATCCAGTTTTTCCGGTCCAACAAGAATTTGCGCGGCAGAGCGGATCGCAGACACCGCAGTAATCACATCATGCAGTGATCCAGCCAATTGCGGATCATGCGACATCCGGTCCGACAACGCCTGCACCTGTCCGCCAAGCGCTGCTATCCGTTCAGATTGGGCCACGATTAGCGCGCCCCAACCCGGATAGCGGGCGGCCATTTCTTCGGCGCGGGCGACTTCAACCTTGGCGGGCAGATCAGCCTCGAATTGGCTCGCGGCGTGGCGCATCTGATCGAGCATGTCAGCATCGGCACCATCGACCAAAAGCGCCGGTTCAACGCCGAGGACACGGGCGATGTCGGACAACAGCTTTCCCCCGATTCTGCGGCGGTTATGTTCGATTAAGTTCAAATAAGATGGGGATATCCCGACCGTTTCGGCCACAGCAGCCTGCCGTAGCCCGCGATCCAGGCGCTTTTCACGTATCCGCGAACCTGCAAGACGTTGCGTCACCAATGCTAATTCCTCTAACATTTTCAGTGGCTTTCTGCAGGTGCAAGAAAACCGATTTACAAAGTTAACTACCTATTTGTGCATGAATTTACAAATTAGTCCAGTATCCTCAATGGTTTGTTGATGCTTGCCCCAATCATGGCGGAAAGTAGGCATGCACTGTATCAGTGGCTGTGGGTCTGGCGAGGAGTTTGGATCCGCACAAATCTCTAGGGAGGATATTTATGTCCAATTCGAAGTTTTCACGTCGTGGCGTGCTCAAAACTGGCATGGTTGCCAGTGCTGGTCTCGCTATTCCACAGTATCTGCGCGCAGCCGGCCACACTGGCTACACAAATGCGCCTGGCGACAGCGGGTCTGTCAAAATCGGCTTCAACGTACCGCAGACTGGTCCTTACGCCGAAGAAGGCCTTGACGAACTGCGCGCTCAAGAGCTTGCAGTCGAGCATCTAAATGGCATCGGCGACGGTGGCATGCTGAACACTTTTTCTGAAAAGAACCTCGATGGCACAGGTATTCTGGGCAGGAAGGTCGAGTTCATAACAGGCGATACACAGACGAAATCTGACGTAGCCCGTGCATCCGCACAGTCCATGATCCAGAAAGACGGCTGCATCATGATCAACGGCGGGTCATCTTCCGGTGTTGCGATTGCTGTTCAAGGTCTGTGCCAAGAAGCTGGTGTGATCTTCATGGCCGGCCTGACACACTCCAACGACACAACTGGTAAAGATAAGAAAGCCAATGGCTTCCGACACTTCTTTAACGGTTACATGTCTGGTGCGGCTCTTGGTCCAGTTCTGGAGGCTGAATACGGGAATGATCGTAACGCTTATCACCTGACAGCTGACTATACATGGGGCTGGACACAGCAGGAATCCATTCAGAGTGCGACAGAAGCACTTGGCTGGAAGACCACACAAAACGTTCTAACGCCAGTTGGCGCTGGCGACTTCTCATCATACATCGCTCCTGTTCTGAATTCTGGCGCGGATACATTGATCCTTAACCATTACGGTGGGGACATGGTAAACTCTTTGACACAGGCTGTTCAGTTTGGTCTCAAAGACAAGCAGGTCAATGGCAAAGACTTCACTATCATTGTGCCGCTTTACTCTGAGCTGATGGCCGCTGGTGCGGGTTCCAACATCCAAGGCGTGTTCGGTTCAATGAACTGGAACTGGCAGCTGCAGGATGAAGGCACTAAAGCTTTCGTTAAATCCTTTGGCGAAAAATACGGCTTCCCGCCATCCAGTGCGGCGCACACTTGCTACGTTCAGACTCTGCTTTATGCGGATGCTGTGACACGTGCAGGCACTTTCAACCCTTGCGGCGTTGCCGAAGCTCTTGAAGACTTCGACTTCGACGGCATGGGCAACGGTCCAACATCTTACCGTGGCGCCG
>NZ_JAFMHR010000100.1 GCF_017854415.1 Yoonia sp.
CACTTCGTAGAACGGCTCTGAGTGGTTGAATTCGGTACAACGGTACGCGCTGCTTGGTGACAGATTTTCGACGCGATCACAGTTTGGCTTGAACCAAGGGAACACCATGTCGATTGCGCCGGAAGGCAGCAATGTTTCAAGGTGTGAACCCCAGTCGTTAATAAAGATCAAGCTATAGTCCTGATCTTCGTTGCCCAAGGTCATTGAACGCTCGACCATGCGGGTGATCATACCGCCACCTGGCAGGTCTTCGTCAGTGAAAGGCGCATAACCGGACGCCGTTGCAATCCGCAGTGCGCGGTTTGGTTCAGATGTTGTTGGCGCTGGTGCGGTTGACGTGGCAACCACGCGTGCGGTGCCAGAAGGAAGTGATCCGTCAGCACATGGGATTTTCAGAACCTGACCAACTTCAAGCCGGTTCGGGCTATCCAGAATATCAGTGTTTGCATTGAAAAGTGACTGGAAACCACCAGCGACGTCAGCCGTTGATGCAATGACGCTCAGGGTGTCGCCACGGACAACCGTATAAGAAGAACACTCTTCTTGGGCTTGCGCTTGATCGGTACCGATCATCATAAATCCAGCGGCAGCCGCAAAAACGGCAGCAAAACTTGTCGAACTCGTAAATACCAACTTCTTAATTGTGACTTTTTCTGTAACAGCTTTAAGCGTTGACATAGATCTTCCTTCCAAATGTCGGTTTCTTCATCCTGCACTATCCACCACAAAAAGGCGAAATGTTGACGAAATAGGGACTATTGTAGAAACAATGAAAGATCGCCATTTTACCGCGCGACATGCAGTTTTTGCGTGCCTTTCAAAGACAAGCCTTGCAGCCTGCGCATTAAGAGCCACATTGTATCGCGACATAAACACGCAGGATCGGAACAAAGATGACTGACACCCCCGCTTATACGCCCCCGAAAGTCTGGACATGGGATAGCGAAAGCGGCGGCAAATTCGCCAGCATCAACCGCCCCATCGCGGGACCGACCCATGACAAGGACCTGCCTGTTGGCAAGCATCCTTTGCAGTTGCATTCACTGGCGACCCCGAATGGCGTCAAGGTCACTGTCATGCTCGAAGAGCTCTTGGCGGCAGGTTACGGCGCTGACTACGACGCTTGGCTGATTAACATCCAAGAGGGCGACCAGTTCAGCAGCGGTTTTGTTGATGTGAACCCCAACTCCAAGATCCCTGCCCTGTTTGACAAACAAACCGGCGTGCGGGTTTTTGAAAGCGGCGCAATCCTGCTGTACCTCGCCGAGAAATTCCGCGCGTTCCTGCCGCGTGATCTGGCCGTGCGCACTGAGACGCTCAACTGGTTGTTCTGGCTGCAAGGCTCTGCCCCCTATCTTGGCGGCGGCTTTGGCCACTTCTATGCCTATGCCCCAGAAAAGTTCGAATACCCCATCAACCGTTTCGCAATGGAAGCCAAACGCCAACTTGATGTCCTTGATCAACGACTTGAAGACAGCGAATATCTAGGTGGCGATGACTATTCCATTGCCGATATGGCGACGGCCCCGTGGTATGGTGCTTTGGTCAAAGGCCTTGTCTATGATGCGGCAGAGTTTTTGGATGTTGAATCTTATGCGCATGTGAACCGATGGGCCAATGACGTGATGAACCGCCCCGCTTACCGCAAAGGTGCGATGGTAAACAAAGCATGGGGCGAGCCAGCAGGCCAATTGCGCGAACGCCATGACGCGGATGATTTCAAGACCCAGACGTGGGACAAGATCAAACCAGCCGACGCAGATTAGCACCGCGTCCGTTTCGAATGGAATATAGTGTCGCCACCACCTTGTAACGTCGCGCGCGCATACTTCTCTAATACTGGGAAATGAGGGTGCAATGGTGACTTATCTTATACTTGGTTTGGGGTTCTTGGGCCTGTTTCTTGGTGGTGACTGGTTGGTCAAAGGGGCCAGTGGAATCGCTGCGCGCTTTGGCGTTGCACCGATGATCATCGGTCTGACGATTGTTGGGTTTGGAACGTCAACACCGGAACTACTGGTGTCTGTGACTGCGGCGCTTGGCGGGCAACCGGGGATCGCGGTTGGCAACGTCGTCGGGTCCAACATTGCCAACATACTTCTTATTCTGGGGCTTGCCGCCATTATTGCCCCCGTCGCGGTCGCCTTTATCGACGTGCGCCGCGATCTTTTCTGGATGATTGGGGCTACGATCGTTCTTCCCGTGTTGTTTTGGTCCGGTGCCGTTGGCGTGATTGAAGGCGCAGTGTTGGTGACGGCTTTGGGCACATACTTGTTTGTGAGCCTGCGCAATGCCTCCCAAGCGCCAGCCGACATTTCCCAAAACAGCAGTCTCGCCCGCAGTGGGCTATCTTTGCTTGCAGGTCTTGTCGCCGTTGTTCTAGGTGCGCATTTTCTGGTCCAAAGCGCGACAATCATCGCGCGGGATTTCGGCGTGTCCGAAGCGATGATTGGGCTCAGCATTGTGGCGATTGGCACATCCCTTCCGGAGCTCGCGACAACCGTGATGGCCGTGATCCGTGGTCAACGTGATATTGCCGTCGGGAACGTGATCGGATCGAACATCTTTAACATACTCGGCATCCTTGGGATCACTGCATTGATAACCCCAATTCCGCTTGCGCCCCGGTTTTTCGCAATCGACACGCCTATCCTGATCGCTATCACGCTTGGCGTCGTTTTGGTCATCTGGAAGTTGGGCAAGATCAACCGGACAACGGGAATTCTGATGTTGGCTGGATATGCCGCTTATATTGTTGGCACCGCTAAATTATGAGGACAGGCAAAACCCGCATTACCGCCCCACTGAAAGAAAGTTGCGAAAAGACGCCATTTTACGACATTTTCTCCAACCGGGCGGTTGACCCCCCTTTTGCGCCGCACTAATGTCACCGGACACAAAGGATGTCTAATGACACACGTCGTACTACTTATTAGAAATATGCGCATGGGCCGGTAACGGTAAGATCCATAATGATCCCATGCGCCCCCGACACAATCGGGGGTTTTTTTGTGACCAAGAGAAACCAAAGCGATAGGACGCGAGAACAATGAGCAAATCCATGACGGGCGCAAGAATGGTCGTACAAGCACTGATTGATCAGGGCGTGGACACAGTCTTTGGATACCCAGGTGGCGCCGTCCTACCGATTTATGACGAGATTTTTCAGCAAAACAGCATCAAGCATGTTCTGGTTCGCCATGAACAAGGCGCTGTGCATGCCGCCGAAGGCTATGCCCGTTCGACTGGCAAACCCGGTGTTGCATTGGTGACATCAGGTCCCGGTGCCACGAACGCCGTAACAGGTTTGACGGATGCGTTGATGGACAGCATTCCGATCATCGTTCTGACCGGACAGGTTCCAACATTCATGATCGGTTCTGACGCCTTTCAGGAATGCGACACTGTCGGCATCACCCGCCCCTGCACCAAGCATAACTGGCTGGTCAAAGAGACTGACAAGCTAGCCGCCGTCATGCATGAGGCGTTCCATATCGCCACATCAGGTCGCCCCGGCCCAGTTGTCATCGACATCCCTAAGGACGTGCAGTTCGCCACCGGAAAATATACCGAGGCGCGGCAGGTCGAGACGCATTATAACCCCCAAGTGAAAGGTGACATGGAAATGATCACCGAGCTGGCGATAGCGATGGAGACCGCAAAGCGGCCTTTGTTCTACACGGGCGGCGGCGTCATCAACTCTGGTCCTGCGGCCAGCCAACTGCTGCGCGAATTGGTGGCAGCGACAGGTTTCCCGATCACATCGACCTTGATGGGCCTTGGGTCCTACCCTGCTTCTGGCGACAACTGGTTGGGCATGCTGGGCATGCACGGCCTGTACGAGGCCAACATGGCGATGCACGATTGCGATCTGATGATCAACATCGGCGCACGATTTGATGACCGGATCACAGGCCGCTTGGATGCATTCAGCCCCGGTTCCAAAAAAGCGCACATTGATATTGATGCGTCCTCAATCAACAAGGTCATCCCCGTCGATATCCCGATTTTGGGTGATGTCGCGCACGTCCTTGAGGATCTGCTGAACGTCTGGAAATCACGCGGTCGCAAAACCAACAAAGAAAGCGTCCAAAAGTGGTGGCACCAGATTAATGACTGGCGCAAAGTCGACTGCCTGTCGTTTGAGCAGCAAGGCAAGGTGATCAAACCACAATACGCCCTGTCCCGTTTGGAAGCGCTGACCAAAAAGCACGACCGCTATATCACAACCGAAGTTGGCCAGCACCAAATGTGGGCTGCGCAATACCTTGGCTTTGAAGATCCGAACCGTTGGATGACATCCGGTGGCTTGGGCACGATGGGGTACGGTTTTCCGGCGTCCATCGGCGTGCAAATGGGTCATCCCGATGCATTGGTCATTAACGTCGCTGGCGAAGCATCTTGGCTGATGAACATGCAGGAATTGGGCACCGCGATGCAGTACAACCTGCCCGTTAAGCAGTTCATTTTGAACAACGAACGCTTGGGCATGGTCCGACAGTGGCAGGAACTGCTGCATGGCGAGCGGTATTCATCGAGCTGGTCAGAATCATTGCCTGATTTCGTGAAATTGGCCGAAGCATTTGGTGCCAAAGGTATTTTGTGCAGCGATCCTGCCGATCTGGACGATGCGATCATGGAAATGCTGAACCATGACGGTCCCGTCTTGTTCGACTGCTTGGTTGAAAAGCACGAGAACTGCTATCCGATGATCCCGTCAGGCAAGCCGCACAATGAAATGCTGCTGCGCGACAGCGTAGATGTGGGCAAAGCGATCAAGTCTGATGGCGCAGTGATGGTGTAAACCACCATTTTGACCGATTGATACGAATACTTAGATAAAAGGGACATCTCATGTCACCGCTCAAGATCAAAAAAGGCGCAACCAGCCATTCGGCCTACGACCTGCGTCCGACATTCTCTGACAAAGAAGAACGCCATACGCTGGCGGTTCTAGTTGAAAACGAACCGGGTGTTCTCTCCCGCGTCATCGGCCTATTCGCTGGTCGCGGTTATAACATCGACAGCCTGACCGTGGCCGAGGTGGACCATTTAGGTCACCGTTCGCGGATCACGATTGTTACAACAGGAACGCCGCAGATCATCGTTCAGATCAAGGCGCAACTGGGTCGTTTCGTGGATGTTCATGCCGTCAATGACCTGACCGTCGAAGGCCCTTCAGTCGAGCGGGAATTGGCATTGTTCAAAGTCAGCGGCTTGGGAAACGACCGGATCGAAGCGATCCGTCTGGCCGACATTTTCAGAGCAAGTGTGGTCGATAGCACCTTGGAATCATTCGTTTTCGAGATTACCGGCACACCCGAAAAAATCGATGCCTTCGCAGATCTCATGCGTCCGCTTGGTTTGCAAGAAATCGCGCGCACTGGCGTTGCGGCACTGTCGCGTGGCGCGGTCGCTTAAGTTAATCCCCCGCACCAGGGCAACGGTGCGGGGGATCCTATGATTTAGCCTGGTAGAATACCGGCAGTGACGCCAACGGCAATTTCGTCGGCGTCCAACACACCATCACCAGATGTATCAAGTCCGGCGAAATCATCTTCGGACATTTCTGGCATGACGGCCTGAAGCTCAGGCAGGCTATACATCCCGTCGCCATTAATATCGATCGCGGCGTCTTGTGCGAAAGCGGGCACCACCAGTGCTGTTAGCAAGGCAAATGGTGCGATCAGCGTCATAGTACGTGTCATTTTCGTTCTCCTATAAGGATATAATAAGGGCATTGTCGCCCTCAGGGAAACAATTGGGCGCATGACGTTCCCTTTTCCATCCCAGTGTTCTCTTTTGCATAAATGCGGCGTCGCATCGCCAAATTCAAGCACCTTGATCAGCAAGACCGTGCTTGCGGTCTATGCGTATCATCAAATCGGCAAAACGGCACCGATACGCGGACCTGTTTCAGGCGATCCTCTGCCCTTGCCGCCGTTCGCACATGTCGCTGTCAGAAACGCCGCGGTCGCGGTTAGGCGACAAGAATGCGCGCGATTCTGTTAAAAGGAGCAACAATCCGAGGAGGTAGACATGGCCCAACACATCGCAATGAACACGCTCGACGCGGTCCGCAGGCCGATCGAAACCGCCAATGGGCTGCCGAATGCGCATTATGTTGACCCCGCCGTTTTCGAAGTCGAAAAGCATGCGGTCCTTTTTGCCAATTGGTCTGGATTGGCTGTGACTGCTGATGTTCCCGAAAATGGTGACGCCAAGCCGATTGAATTCTTGGGCATCCCCCTGTTGTTGATCCGCGACCAAAAGGGCCAAGTGCGGGTGTTCCAAAACATCTGCCGCCATCGCGGTATGATCCTGGTGAGCGAGCCTAAGAAGATCGAAGGTGCTATCCGCTGTCCGTATCATTCATGGTGTTACAGCACCGAAGGCCGTTTGGTATCGACACCGCATGTGGGCGGTGCTGGCCACAATACGCATGACGCGATTGATAAATCCCTGCTGGGCCTGATCGAAGTGCGCAGCCATATCTGGTTTGAAACCGTCTTTATCAATGTCGACGGGAATGCCGCCCCCTTTGAAGAAATCCATGCAGAGTTGATTGCCCGCTGGGCCGACTTCGACCAACCGATGCATCATGGCGGGGTTGACAGCACCTTTATGTTGCCTGTGAAAACCAACTGGAAACTCGCCGTCGAAAACTACTGCGAAAGCTATCATTTGCCTTGGGTGCATCCTGGTTTGAACAGCTATTCGCGCCTCGAAGACCATTATAATATAGATGAAAAGGGCAAGTATTCAGGGCAAGGCACGCTTGTTTACCGCCAGCTTACTGGCGAAAATGGCGCGGTTTTTCCGGATTTCGCGGGTCTTGACGACAAATGGACGACGGGCGGTGAATATATCACTGTCTATCCTAATGTATTGCTTGGTGTGCAGCGCGACCATACATTCGTCATTGTCCTTGAACCTGTCGCACAGACCCAGACCCGCGAACATATCCATCTATTCTATGCATCCCCCGAGACGGAAACGACCCTTCGGACAAAGAACGCCGCACAATGGAAAGACGTGTTCACCGAGGATGTGTTCGTCGTTGAAGGCATGCAGAAAGGCCGCAATGCGCCCGCATTCGACGGCGGCCGCTTTAGCCCCGCGATGGATGGGCCAACGCACTGCTTTCACGACTGGGTTGCTGGCAAAGTCGCAGACCACATCGCGGCGCAATGAACTCATTGCAAGATCGATTGCTGGCGGCCCACGCACGCGGTGATCGCAAGGCGTTGGTTGATCTGTATACAGAAGCGGCAGATATTACCGATCATCTTGATACGGCCTGTTTTTACATGACCCACGCCTATATTTTCGCGCTTGAGCTTGGCGATCCAGCGGCAGATGCGCTTTATCACCGCCTTAAGGCTCATGGTCGCGTCTGACCCCTTGCCCCTGCGCCCTACTCGGCCCACTTTAGGGGCAACCCCAAACAGGACGCAGACATGACCCCGCGCAAAATCATTATCGACACGGACCCCGGCCAAGACGACGCGGTTGCGATCCTGCTTGCCCTCGCTTCACCCGAAGAAATTGACGTGCTGGGCATCACGGCTGTTGCAGGCAATGTGCCACTCGCCCTGACCGAGAAAAACGCGCGGATCGTGTGTGAGTTGGCAGGCAAGCCAGATACTTTGGTCTTTGCGGGCTGCGATGCACCAATGAAACGCAAACTGGTCACGGCAGAACATGTTCACGGCAAAACGGGCCTAGACGGGCCGCAATTGTCAGCCCCAACAATGCCGCTGCAAGACCAGCATGCCGTTGATTTTATTATCGAAACGCTGCGCACAGAGCCCAGCGGAACAGTGACGCTGTGCCCGATTGGTCCTTTGACGAATATCGCGGTGGCGTTTGAACGCGCGCCAGATATCATCGCACGCGTGCAAGAAATCGTGCTGATGGGTGGTGCTTATTTTGAGGTGGGCAACATCACTCCTACGGCAGAGTTCAACATCTACGTTGATCCCGAAGCCGCAAAGATTGTTTTTGGCGCAGGGGTGCCATTGGTCGTTATGCCTTTGGATGTGACGCACAAGGCACTGACCACCAAACCACGCATCGATGCATTTCGCGCCATGAAAACACCCGTGGGCGATATGGTCGCCGCATGGACCGACTTTTTCGAACGCTTCGATATGGAAAAATACGGGTCAGAGGGCGCGCCACTACATGATCCCTGCACGATTGCCTATCTGATCGCCCCGCACTTGTTCGCCGGACGACACATCAACGTCGAAATTGAAACGGAATCCCCCCTGACACTAGGAATGACCGTGGCAGACTGGTGGCGGGTCACGGACCGCCCCGCGAATGCGTTGTTCATCAAAGACATTGCAGCAGAAGGGTTTTTCGAGCTGCTCGCAACACGGTTGGCGCGACTATGATGCATATTCCTTTTGATAATTCTTACGCGAAACTGCCGCCCCAGATGTTCACAGCGCAATTGCCAACACCTGTTGAAGCACCCAAGCTGATTGCAGCAAATGCGGAACTTGCGGCGATCCTTGGGATTGATCCCGCAGACGTCACAGGACCCGAAGCAGCACAGGTTTTCGCAGGCAATCATATACCAAACGGGGCCGCCCCGCTGGCCCAAGTCTATGCCGGTCACCAGTTCGGCAACTGGAACCCGCGTCTGGGTGACGGGCGCGCAGTCCTGTTGGGCGAGGTCATCGGCACCGACGGCGTCCGCCGCGACATCCAGCTAAAGGGCTCTGGCCCGACCCCCTATTCCCGCAGTGGCGACGGACGAGCGTGGCTTGGTCCAGTGATGCGAGAATACCTAGTCAGCGAAGCAATGCATGCGATGGGCGTGCCCACAACGCGCGCACTCGCGGCAGTGACCACAGGCGAAGATGTGTACCGCGAGGAAAGATTGCCCGGAGCCGTGATTGCCCGTGTGGCCCAAAGTCATATCAGGGTCGGTACGTTCCAATTCTTTGCGTCCCGAGGGGATTTGGCAGCGTTACACGCGCTCACCGATCATGTCATTGCACGCCATTACCCCGATGCAAATGGACCTGCAGAACTGCTGGACATGGTCATCGCGCGCTATGCCAAATTGATCGCGAAATGGATGGGCTTGGGCTTTATCCACGGGGTCATGAACACCGACAACGTGTCAATCGCCGGCGAGACGATTGATTATGGGCCTTGCGCCTTTATAGACGATTTTCACCCTGATTCAGTGTTCAGCGCAATTGACCAATACGGGCGCTATGCCTATGCCAACCAACCCGGGATCGGGGCGTGGAACATGGCGCAATTTGCAACCGCACTGATCCCGCTCATGCCAGACCGCGACCAAGCGATCGCGGATTTCACCGCAGCCGTGCACCGGATGCCCGCACTCTTCGAGGCAGAATGGCTTGCAGTTTTCGGGGCCAAGCTAGGGCTCGCGAACCCGCGTGAGGATGATCGCAAACTGATCACCGATCTGCTTGATCTTATGGCCAAAGACGGTGCAGATTTCACGAATACATTTGCATCGCTAGACACGGACACCGCACGCGATCAATTCCTGAACCGTGACGCGTTTGACGCATGGGCCGAACACTGGTCATTGCGCAAATCAGATAGCGCCGCGGCAATCATGACCCAAGCCAATCCGCAGATCATCCCGCGCAACCACCGCATAGAAGAGGTGATCGTGGCAGGCAAAACCGGTGACATGGCACCTTTCCATGCGTTATTGGCGGCAGTCACTGATCCTTACGCGTCCTTGACCGAAGCCACTGCCCCCTTTGCACGTGCACCCAGCAAGAATGAGCAGGTCACGCGGACGTTTTGCGGGACTTGACCGGGCGGTTGATCAGCAAAATCCCGATTGCAACAAGGACAAGTGCGGCAATCAAACTTGGGCCAACCTCTTCGCCCAAAAGTAGCCATCCCAATCCCACGGCAAGAACCGGAGATAGAAAGCTGAACGAGGCGACGCCAGAGGCAGGATAGATCGACAAAAGCCATAGCCAAAAGATAAAGCCCGCGCTGACGACGACGACAATCTGGAATAGCAGACCTGCAATATGGATCGGCTCTAGATCACGAATGAAGGGGCCGAAAAACAGCGCGGCGATCAACAAAAGCGGTGCAGATATGCCGACTTGCCACAAGAGTTGGATTTCAGGGCGCACCCGCGACAAGGACGACGCTTTGGCCAACATCGCCGTCACAGCCCACCCGATAGCGGCGCCCAATGCAGCTAAGTCACCCCAAAAACTGCCTGCGCCGTCGTCCCGCGTGAGGATCGCGATTGCGACGCCACCAAGCGCCAGTGCAAGGCCCACTGCTTTAAGCGACGTGATCTTGTCATCGGGCAAAATAAAATGCGCCATAATCGCTAGCCAAACCGGCATCGAATAGAAAATCACGCTTGCGCGGCTGACTGCCGTCAAATCAAGGGCGACAAACAGGCACATGAATTCAAAGGCAAAGACGCACCCTATCGCAAATCCTGCAACGCGCGTGCCGCGCTCGAACCGCAACGGAACACCGCGCCACCAGAGCCACAACAAAATGCATATGACCGCCCCCGCAGAGCGCACACCAGCAAAGAACACCGGCTGCAACCCGCCATTCGTCACTTTTATCACAACCTGATTGAAGGCCAGTAACAACGCAAAACTGGTCAGCGCCACGACGCCAAAAAGATCAATCTGTGTTTTCTTTTCCATCGACGCAGACGATGCTGCTTCGCGCGGACTGTCAAGCAGAACCAGTTTGAGTTTATCATCTTGCCCCTGAAACTCCCGCCGGAGGCTCCGACGCAGCAATCACGCAGATAGATTAGTTGCCAATCATCCATTCACCCTCGGGCCAGAACGCATGAAAGGCGAAGGCGAACATAACGTCGTGGGCCAAATCTTGCCCCGCAGTATTGCGGACGCGCACATTGCCGACCTCTTTACCTTGCCCGATCGATGCAGTGTCCAAAGCCGACGCCTGCCCTTCGGACCAGCTAAAGGTGATCCCGTTTTCCGTAAACGTGCCTTCGTCAGACAACCGTGTCAGCGGCCAAGCCTGATCGCCGACCCGGACAACCCGCGCCAAGGCGGGAATATCATGAGGCGGCATTTCACCGGAATAAAGAAACGGACGGTGCGAGCTATCGTAGCGCACATAGGGGTTCGCGCCATAATCGCGGCTAAACGCGGGCTGCTGCATCACAAGGCCTTCGGGGTTGCGGGTCGTGAATGCCTCCCAGCTTTCCATCCAACTGGGCAAAGTTTGTAATTCTGTTCCCGTCAAATCACCCACGATTGCCTCGCCAATCGCTTGCTGCCACCAGCTTTCGGTTTCGCGGTCAAACATGATCATATCGGAATTGCGCAGCTTGCCCGATACCCCGAAACTTAGCGTTCCTTGCGCAATGCGTCGGTCAAATGTGATCCCAGAATTGCACAGCGGACAAAAGGTCACTGCAACCGGAATATCGCCCACGACGTCATTCACGATCTCATGCCAGGTTAGATAGCGGATCGGATAAGCACGCGGGACTTCGCCCTCGATCTCTAAG
>NZ_JAFMHR010000101.1 GCF_017854415.1 Yoonia sp.
TGAAAGGGACGACAATGACCTATTCGACTGGATTGCGCAGCGCCGTTTGTGCCGCCGCTTTGATTGCGGGCAACGCCGCACATGCTGATTTGACCGCTGCTCAAGTTTGGGAGGACTGGCGCGCGCAGCTAGAGCTTTACGGCGAGGATAGCGTGTCAATCGAAGCGGTAGACACCTCTAGCGGTACGGTCACAGTCCGCGATCTGTCCCTTACATTCACAGATGAAGAGATGGTCGCCAAGACAATGATTGGCGACATCAATTTCAATGAGCAAGCAGACGGATCTGTTCGAGTGACAATGGATGAACAGTTCCCCATTACGTTCACAACGGCAGACAACGTGGTCGTCAAAATCATGATGGCCCAAGAAAACTTGGAGATTACCGTCAGCGGCGTACCTGAATTGATGGAATATGATGTCACCGCCGATAGCTATTCCATCGCCTTTCAAGAGGCGGTTGATGGAGATGTGACAATCAATGGTGATGCACAGATGACCGCCACAGATCTTGCCGCGTCGTATACTGTTGCGACGGGCGCAATGCGCGACATCTCAAGTACCTCTTCGATTGGTGCGCTTGATCTTTTGGTTGATTTCCAAATCCCGGGTGGCAACAGCGAATACATCACCGCCGCAGCCAAGATTAGTGACATGCGTACCCAAAGCGAAGTAACGATGCCACTTCCCGAAGATATCACGGACCCCGATGATCTGTTCGCGAACGGTTTCTCGCTGGCTGGTGGTTATATCATCGATAACGCAGACTATGTTTTCGACATCAATGCCGAAGGCGACCAGACAGCCGGTTCCGTCAGCACGGGCATGGTAACCCTGACGGGCGAATTAAATTCACAAACGGTCGGATACGATTCGCAAACTCTCGATATGTCGGTGAATCTGCAAACCAATCAGGTCCCTTTCCCGATCAATGTGGAGATGGGCGAATATGGCACTGGATTCCGTATGCCTGTGGGCGCAGCAGATGCGCCGTCCGATTTTGGTTTCAAATTCGATTTAGTCGATCTGGTTGTGGGTGATGCCCTTTGGGGTCTGTTTGATCCAAACGGCGTTCTGCCTCGTGATCCTGCAACATTGCAAATTGCGCTCAGTGGCAAAGCAAAAGCTTTGTTCGACATAATGGACCCAAATGCGGAACCCGTGCTGGGCGAAGATGGGATGCCGTTCGAACTGTCATCTATGTCGCTTGATACGCTGAAAATCATGGCTGCTGGCGCGTTGTTCACAGGCAATGGTGCGTTCAACTTTGACAACTCGGACACCCAGACCTTTGCGCCGCTGCCCCGCCCCGAAGGCGATGCAACCTTTGAAATCACCGGCCTGAACAAGTTGCTTGATAACCTTGTTGCGATGGGTCTGGTCCCAGAGCAGGACATCATGGGCCCACGCATGATGATGGGTATGTTCGCCCGTTCAACTGGCGATGATCAGATGGCGATTGACGTTGAAGTCACGCCAAGCGGTCAGGTCAACGTGAACGGCAACCGCGTCCGCTAAATCGAAAACCGAAACTTGAGGGGCGCGGGTGGTAACATCTGCGCCCTTTTCGTTTGCCCCCTGACCTTGCGGGGGGCAGCTGTGCGCACTAGGTCTAGGCCAAGCAAAGGACATCTGATGACCCAATCTCTTTCCGACCTTTCCGATCAAATCCTCGCCGCCGCCCGCCGCGCCGGAGCCGATGCCGCTGATGCGATCGCCGTTGATGGCACGTCGCTGTCGATCACAGTGCGCGAAGGCGCATTGGAACAGGCAGAACGCTCCGAAGGGATCGACATTGGCTTGCGCGTTTTTGTCGGAAAGCGGCAGGCTTGCGTGTCATCATCTGACACCAAACTTGCCACGCTGAACCAGATGGCAGAACGCGCGGTCGCGATGGCCAAAGAAGCACCCGAAGACCCCTATGCTGGCCTTGCCGATCCGTCGCAGCTAACGACCAATATTCAAACGGAAACGCTGGAATTGTTCGACCCCAGCGACGAACCTGACCCCGCCGCCTTGCAAGAGGACGCGACCCGCGCCGAAGCTGCCGCTTTGCGCAACTCTAGCATCAGCCAAGTCCAATCCGCTTCTGCCGGATATGGCCGCCGCCGCATTCATTTGGCCGCTTCCAACGGATTTTCCGCAGGCTATGCCCGCAGCGACCGTGGCCTGTCTTGTGTCGCAATCAGCGGTACAGGCGCAGGGATGGAACGTGACTATGACTACGACAGCCGTGTGTTTCAGGCCGACCTGCGCGACGCAGAAGAAATCGGGCGCATCGCTGCAGAACGCGCGGTTGAACGCATCGGGGCGAAAAAGCCGAAAACAGGCGCTTACCCCGTCTTGTTTGACGAACGTGTTGCCAGCGCTTTGATTGGCAGCCTGCTACAAGCAACCAACGGCATGATGATCGCGCGCGGCTCTAGCTGGTTGCGCGATGCAATTGGCGAACAGGTTTTGCCAAGCGGCCTATCGGTCATCGAAAACCCGCACCGCGCCCGCGTGACCGGATCGCGATTGTTCGACGCCGAAGGTTTGGCCACATCGCAGCGGTCCATCGTGGAAAACGGTATTCTGACAGGATGGACACTTGATCTGGCGACCGCGCGTAAGCTTGGGATGCAAAGCACGGCAAACGCCGCACGCGGCACCAGTTCGCCACCGTCACCTAGCCTGACCAACGTCAGCCTGACCCAAGGGCATCAAACGCGGGAAGAACTGATCAAGGACATAGGCACCGGCCTGTTGGTGACCTCAATGATCGGCTCTACCATCAACCCGAACACAGGTGATTATTCCCGCGGTGCCGCTGGTTTCTGGGTTGAGAATGGCGAGATTACTTATCCGGTGAACGAGTGCACCGTCGCAGGCAATCTGCGCGACATGCTTAAGACCATTATTCCAGCTAATGACGGGCGCATGCATCTGTCACGGGTTGTTCCATCGCTGCTGGTGTCGGGGCTTACCCTTGCCGGAGACTGATGTCGCGCTGCTGACCGACGCAGCACGCCATGCAGGTGAAATCGCAAAGAAGTACTTTCAGAATGACCCTAGCGTCACTGATAAACCGGGCGGTGCTGGCCCGGTAACCGAAGCGGATTTGGCCGTGAACGCTATGCTTGAATCGTCGCTCCGATTAGAGCGTACCGACTACGGCTGGCTGTCAGAGGAAACCGAAGACAACGCCGCAAGATTGACAACCAAACGGCAGTTCGTGATTGATCCGATTGATGGGACCCGCGCATTCATCAACCATAGCAAAGATTGGGCGCATGCATTGGCCGTTGTCGAAGACGGCGTCGTGATGTCGGCTGTCGTTTATCTGCCGATGCACGACCTGATGTTCGCCGCAACAAAGGGTGGCGGCGCCACGGTCAATGATGTGCCGATCAAGGTCACGCAGGCAGGACTTGAAGGTGCGACAGTTCTTGGCGCAAAACCCAACTTCGACGCCCGTTTCTGGAAAGACGGCATTGTTCCTGATGTAGAACGCGTCTTTCGGTCCTCACTTGCCTATCGCCTTTGCTTGGTCGCGCAAGGACGGTTTGACGGCATGCTAACCCTTCGACCCAGTTGGGAATGGGATATCGCCGCAGGCGCGCTGATCATCGAAGAAGCAGGCGGCACCGTTTCTGACCAACACGGCGCACCCCTGAAATTTAACAATTCGCACCCACAAGTCCCCGGTGTTTTGGCGGCAGGACAGACATTGCATGCCGCCCTCGCTGCCAGACTTGAGCAGCAACCCGCAAACACCTAGAGTGTGCGTAACAACCAGAACTCACAAAGGTTTCCCCATGACACAGCGCTTACATCTCGTCTTTGGCGGAGAATTGATCGACCTTAGCAAAAACGCGTTCAAGGACGTCGACGCAATTGATATCGTCGGCATGTTTCCCGATTATGAGACCGCCTATAACGCTTGGAAAGGTGCCGCCCAGCGCACAGTTGATAACGCGCACATGCGCTATTTCATCGCGCATATTCACCGTTTGCGTGACGAAGAGAAACCTGCTTCACCGACTGAAGAGCTTGACAGCTAACCATTTCGCTTAGGACCTTTCATGGCAAGATCCCTGTCCATTGCAGCCTATGTGGCCAACTTGGGATCAGCCGAACAATCCGGAAAGCTGATTGCGCAACCGCCCCGTCCAAAAGGGACGATCATTTGGGCGCGGTGCTGTGATCCAGATCAATTGACCGCCGTGGAAACACTGGAACGGAAATTATCGGTAGACGGTGATCCGATACATGTGGTTGCAACATTACGAAACTGGCAGGCAGAATACGCGGCCCGCGCCCTGCCGGAGCCTCAAGGAAAAGAGGCTATTCGGGCATTTGTTGCCCATTGGCGCCCCGCAATGTGCGTTTGGGTTAAGGGCGATCTAGACCCGCTACTTATGGCAGAAATACGCAGTGCCAGCCTACTCAGCATTCTCGTAGACGCAACCACCGAAGGTTTGGAAAACGTCGCTGGTCGTTGGGTTCCAGGTGCAATGCGTTCAATGTTGTCCCAGTTCGAGGCCGTCTGGGCGCTTGATCAGGCCGCCGCTGACGGACTGGTACGCGCAGGAACCCCCGAGGATACGATCCTCGTGACCGGTGCCATGGAAGACTGCGCGCCTACCTTACCCTGTGACGAAACAGAGCGGAGCGATCTTGCCCATGCAATCGGCACGCGTCCGGTCTGGCTGGCCGCCGCAGCGCAGGCTGATGAATGGGATGACCTTTGCATCGCGCAAAAAATCGCCAGCCGCACGGCACATCGTCTTTTGTCGATCATTGTACCCGCTGATCCAAAAGTTGCCGCCCCGATGGCAGATCAAATGCGTCAACTTGGGTTTCAGGTGGCACTACGCTCTGAACAGTATGATCCTTCGGATGTGACGCAAATCTACATTGTTGATACCGAAGAAGAGCTGGGTCTGTGGTACCGGATCGCACCGATCACATATATGGGTGGAACGCTTCATGGCGAAACTTGCTGTGATCCCTTCGAGGCGACAGCATTAGGATCAGCCGTGCTCTATGGCCCGCATGTGGCACCATTTCAGCGCCGCGCGGCACGACTGACTGAAGCTGGCGCATCGCGGTTCATTCAAACCGGTGCGGAGCTTGGGCCTGCAATCGAAAGCCTATTGTCAGTCGATAAAACAGCGCAGCTTGCCCATAACGCATGGGATGTAACGTCTCGCGGGGCGAATGTCACAAACCGGATTGCGGCGTTTATCCAGCTTCGCTTGGAAGAATTGGTTCCTTGATGCGCGCTCCTTTATTTTGGTTCACTGCCCCCGATAGACCGTCGTTTCTAGCACGAATGCTAGCCCCAGTGGCTGCTCTCTATGCGATTGGCACAGCACGGCGCTTGCGCCGCATGCCCAAGATAACGCCGACCATTCCGGTCATCTGTATCGGCAATATCAACGCAGGGGGTACTGGCAAAACGCCGACGACGATTGCGTTGATTGAACGCTTGATTGCCCGTGGGCACACGCCGCACGTTGTATCACGCGGCTATGGCGGTAGCCTTGAAGGGCCTGCACGCGTTGATGAACGCACGCACAAAGCAGATCAAACAGGGGACGAGCCGTTATTGTTGGCGGCATTTGCGCCGACTTGGGTCGCCAAGGACCGCGCCGCAGGTGTGCAATGCGCCCAAGATGCAGGCGCGGATGTCGTGCTGCTTGATGATGGTTTTCAGAACCCTGACGTCGCCAAGGATTTGTCGATTGTCGTCGTGGATGCGATGCGCGGATTTGGCAACGGGCGGGTGATGCCTGCGGGCCCTTTGCGCGAAACGGTTGATGCTGGAATGAAGCGTGCTGATCTGGTGTTGTCGATTGGACCGCCTGCGGCGCAAGACCGCTTTGCCGCGCAGTGGTCATTTGAAGTTCCGCATTTGGTCGGGCATCTGGCACCGTTGCCTACAGGCATGCCTTGGCGTGACCTCAAGCTTTTGGCCTTTGCAGGTATTGGCCACCCCGAAAAGTTCTTTGTCACATTGCGCGATATGGGTGCCAACCTTGTGCGGACACAGGCGCTTGGTGATCACCAACCGCTGACAGATGCGCTGATGAAGCGATTGGAAATCGAGGCCGCAGCGCAGCGCGCCCAGCTTGTGACAACCGAAAAAGACGCAGTGCGTCTGCCCGATAGTTTCCGCATGAAAGTGCTGACTTTGCCTGTGCGCCTGCAACTGGTCGATTGGGCCCCGATCGATGATGCTTTTGTCAGGCTCGGACTTTAGTCCAGTAAATCCTGATGTTGCCCCAGCTTTGGTGAAGCTGTCGTCGCCGTGCTTTCTGCGTCCGAAAACACAATCGGCAAACGAACCGATGGCACACCGTCCAGATCAATCTGCATTCCGCGATGAACGACCTGCGGATCAGCAAAAGTTTCAGCCATATCGTTGATCGGACCCGCCGGAACCCCGTGCGCTTCGCAGGCGGCAAGCAGATCAAGCTTCGTCCATTGCGAGGTCTTTGCAGACAGCAGATTGTCCAGCGCATGCCGATTGGCCAAGCGGGCAGCATTGGTGGCATAATCGGGATGCGCTGCCAGTTCGGGCAAGCCCAATAACGCGCAGAACTGGCGATATTGCCCGTCATTGCCGCTGGCGACGATGATATGCCCATCCGCGCAATCAAACACTTGGTAAGGTACAATATTTGGGTGCGCATTGCCCAAGCGTTTGGGCGCGTTGCCAGTGGCAAGGTAGTTCATCGCCTGATTGGTCATGACCGATGTCGCCACATCCATCAGCGCCATATCAATGTGTTGACCTTTGCCTGTTGACTGGCGTTGATGAACTGCAGCCAAGATACCCGTGCAAGCATAGATGCCCGTAAAGATATCAGTAACAGCAACGCCCACCTTTTGCGGCTGCCCGTCCGGATCACCGGTCACGGACATCAGACCAGACATGCCTTGGATGATATAGTCATAGCCAGCACGCGCTGCGTAGGGTCCATCTTGGCCAAATCCCGTGATTGAGCAGTAAATCAGACGTGGGTTAAGCGCCGCTAGACTGGCGTAATCCAAACCGTACTTAGCCAGTCCACCAACCTTGAAATTTTCAATCACGATGTCTGCGTCAGAAACCAGCTTGCGCACTTGCGCTTGGCCCTCAACAGTTCGAAAATCAATCACTACGGATTTCTTGCCGCGATTACAGCAATGAAAATAGGCTGCTGTCTGTTCGCCGTCATGGGTGACGAATGGCGGACCCCATTGGCGCGTATCATCGCCTTGGGGGCTTTCGACCTTGATGACCTCCGCCCCAAGATCGGCCAGCGTTTGTCCGGCAAGCGGGCCCGCAAGGACCCGCGCCAGTTCGATAACCTTCAAACCTGCAAGAGGCTGCATGTGATGTCTTTCAATTCAAACCTAAGCTTAAGTTAGCCTAGCTTGCCGTCCAACACCTCAGCAAATTCATCATAGGCCATGTTTGAATATTTCTGCCCGTCGATCAGGAAAGTCGGGGTAGAGTTGATGCCATCACGTTCTGCGTTTTCTTGATACCAAGTGAACAACGCTTCGGCCTTGGCGCCATCGCTTAGGCAGGCATCCAATGTTGCGTCATCCAAGCCGGCGGTCTTTGCCAAACGGCGCAGGTCTTCGATAATTGTCGCAGGATCGCCGGACGCCAGCCATGCACGCTGTTCGGTATAAAGCAGTTCCGAGAACGCAAAGAAGAATTTGGGATCATCACTGCAACGCGCAATCATTGACGCCCACAAACCGGGGCGGTCAAAGTACACCTCGCGGTAGACAAAGCGGATGCGGTCATTTTCGATATAGTTGGTTTTGAGCAGTTGATACTGGTTCGCATGGAACGTCGCACAATGCGGACAAGTGAACGAAGCGTATTCGATCACTTCGACATCTGCGTCAGGGTTACCCTGAACCATCTCGATCACCTGCGGCAACACGCCATCAGTGTTTTGCGCAAAGGCCGCACCAGGCAGCAGCCCAGTTTGCGGATCAGGTCGTGTGAGTGTCCATCCGGCGCCCAAAGCGACCAAAGCACTGCCACCTGCGGCTAAAAGAGTTCTGCGTTCCATGTCTACCTCAAATTTCTACGAGTTTTGTTTGTGTATAACGTTCGCGCCCAGCGCCGCCAGTGCTGCGCGCAAATCATCGCTTGCTATGCCATCAGATAGGGACTTTGCGGTGGATTGCACCGCCTCTGACGGGGTTTTCTTTGCTTTGGGTGCAGGTGTGAATGCCACGCGACCCTCGGCGAAACCTGTCGGGGCGGTTTGCGTAATCCGCACCCGTGAAATCGCGCGGTAGCCATAGCAGGCATTCACCTTTTCGCGAATCTGTTCTTTCTGCATTTCTAGCATCGGGGCTTGCGCGCCAGTGGTCAGCAAGGTCAGCGTCGCGCCCATGCCGCCTTTGCCGTAGCTTACGTTCACAGGGGTCGCGATTTGTGCAGTCGCTTCGCCGACAACCTCGGTCCAATGGGTCAAAAGGCGGGTCACCGCAAAGCCACGCTCTTCGCTCGCGTGCCGAATGCGGGGCTGCATCAACGTCGCCGCACGAGAGAATCCGCGCGTGGTGCTTTTTGGACGTGGTTGTTTCATAACTAAGGACTACTCTATGACAGATGACGCGCCAAGTCAGCGCACTGAAAATGACAGGTGAATAAACATTGCGTGACTTAAGCCGCGACCTTTTGGATTGGTATGACGCCAATGCCCGCGAAATGCCGTGGCGTGTTTCGCCCAGCGCGCGCAAAGCTGGCGTTTTGCCAGACCCCTATGCCGTTTGGATGTCAGAGGTGATGTTGCAGCAAACCACCGTTGCCGCCGTGCGCGATTATCACCGCAAGTTTCTGGCTATTTGGCCTACGGTCCAAGACCTAGCAGCCGCAGATGATGCCGATGTGATGGCTGCTTGGGCGGGTCTTGGATATTATGCCCGTGCGCGAAACTTGCTGAAATGCGCCCGCGCTGTTGTGGCGGATCATGGCGGCGTTTTTCCTGATAACCACGACGCACTGCTGACTTTGCCCGGAGTTGGGCCGTACACGGCAGCGGCTGTTTCATCTATTGCGTTTGACCAGCCCGAAACCGTTGTTGATGGAAACGTCGAACGTGTGATGGCACGTCTTTATGATGTGCATAATCCGCTCCCCGCCTCAAAGGGTGAATTAACGGCGCTGGCCAAGAACTTGACCCCCGCGCAAAGGCCCGGTGATTATGCCCAAGCGGTGATGGATTTGGGTGCAACGATCTGCACCCCGCGCAATCCGGCCTGTGGCATTTGCCCTTTGCGTTCACCGTGTAAGGCACGACTGGCTGGCACTGCCGCCGAGTTGCCCAAGAAGACGCCAAAGAAAAAGACGCCAACGCGGTTTGGCATCGCTTATGTTGCACGTCGCGCGGATGGTGCTTGGTTGCTGGAAACCCGCCCTGATTCTGGGTTGCTGGGCGGCATGTTGGGCTGGCCTGGATCGGACTGGGGCGATGACCCGCAACCTGCGCCGCCGCTTGCCGCAGAATGGGAAGAGCTCGAGGCTGAAGCGCGGCACACCTTCACTCATTTCCATCTTCGCCTGAAAATCATGACAGCACGTATTGGCACAGGGCAAAACCCATCTAGCGGCGTGTTTGTGCCGCAGAACGCATTCAGCCCGACCGCGTTGCCCACAGCGATGCGCAAGGTTTATGATCTCGCATCAATGACGCTACGCGATGATTGAGCATCAAACCGCTGCCCACTACCGTGCAGTCAACCACTCTGGAGACCTCACATGACCGCCGGACCAACAACACCAAAGATAGCGCAGTTGCGCACGGCCTTGCCGTTTTGGCTATCGCTTGGGCTTCTTCCACTGTCAATCCTTGCCGCGGTTAAGGGTGGGTGGTTCATCGCGTTACTGCCACTTTCGACGTGGTATCTGTTCTCTGCGCTTGATTACGTCGTGGGTCAAGAAACCGACAATCCAGACACTAATACGCCTGAAAGCCAGCTTTTTTGGTACCGGCTGATTACCTTGATCTGGGCGCCGCTACAGATCGTGACAATCTTTGGCATCTTGGCCTATGTGACTGCGACCGACCATTTGGCTCGCTGGGAAGAATGGGCCCTGTTCGCGGCCCTTGGCATTCTGTCTGGCACCGTTGGCATCGTCTATAGCCATGAATTGATGCACCAGAAACCCCGGATAGAGCGTTGGCTGGCTGACATCTTGCTGGCGTCGGTTCTCTATGCGCATTTCCGGTCTGAACACTTGCTGGTCCATCACCGCTATGTCGGCACACCACGTGATCCAGTTTCTGCGCGCTATGGCGAAAGCTTTTACAGGTTTTTCCTGCGTGTTTTGCCTGCTTCGCTGCTGTCATCCTTTAAGGCCGAAATGGGCATGCTAGCCCGAAAAAAACTGCCTTGGCATCACAAGTCGAACCCTTTCTGGCTCTATCTCGGGCTACAGGCCAGCTTCGTTCTGCTGGCCGGGTTGATCGGCGGCTGGTGGGGCATTTTCCTGTTCACGGTGCAGGCATTTTGGGCCATATTCCAATTGGAATTGGTGGATTACGTCGAACACTATGGCCTGACGCGCAAACACTTGGGCCATGGCAAATACGAACACGTCCTACCGCGCCATTCGTGGAACGCGACGCAGAAAGCATCGAATTGGTTGTTGATCAATCTGCAACGGCATTCCGACCACCACTATAAACCCAACAGGCGGTTTCCGTTGCTGCAAACATACAGCAACGACGAGGCACCGCAGATGCCGTACGGTTATCCAGTGATGACGATGATTGCACTTGTGCCATACGCTTGGAAAAAAGTGATGCACCCGCATATCAGAGACTGGCGGGCGCGGCATTATCCCGAGATCAAGGATTGGGGGCCGTATAAAACGGCGAGCAATCCGATGCCGGGGTAGGAACGTAAGACGAAGCAAGTATCGTCAGCGGATCTAAAGTAACAAATCGCTCAAGCCAAACTGTGCTCCGATAACACCGATGACAATACCAATTGGAAGGCCGAAGATCAGGGCAAGCGGCTTCCGTGGCTTTTGCAGCTGTCTGGGCGCAGAAAACCTTCCTGTTGATATGAATTCAAACACTCGCAGCGACAACAGATAGAAACCAGTCCAACACCCAGCAAGAACCAATATAACGAGTATAGATCGCCAGGATCCTGTTCGCGCAAGATCGAACATGCCGTCGATAGCGAAGCCTAAAAATACGCCCGTCGCAGCAAGACCAGCCCAGATGAGCCAGTCAAAAGTTTGCATTTTTTGCCGTGGTTTCATCAACTGCTACCTTCCTACATCCGAGTTTTCTCAGCAGAAAACAGGCTTGGTCCTAATTTTGCAAGCTCCTCATCGAATAGTGGGGAACGAGTAGGCAGATCGCAAAAAAACCCCGCCATCAGATATGGATGGCGGGGATAAAGTTAGTGCACGCGGGCCGTCCCACGTTGGGATAGCTTGCCGCAGGCACCGGCGGTATCAACTTTGGTGAAGTGTTAGTGCTTCGCCAT